>CASGHA010000075.1 GCA_949319355.1 uncultured Methanospirillaceae archaeon
TGCGGAGAGCCTCATCTTGACGACCTCGAGGGCAAGGTGGACTCCTGACTGGTCGCTGGAACGGACATAGCGGAGCAGGATAACCGTATCGGAGAGGTATTCCACGAGGTTATACCTGCTTGAATAGGTGTTGTCCCGGGCCGTTTCGCTCGTCAGTATGGTCGTGCAGTTCTGCTCCCTCAGTTCCTCGATGAACCGCATGATCTCCTGACGACGTTCTGCATTTGAATCAAAGAGGTCTTCAAACAGCGATATAGGATCAATTACAACCCGGGTAGCCTTCAGTTCTGTGATGAGGGCCGGGAGTTCCTTCTTGACACTGTTAATGGCAACATTGAAATCGGTAGGGTCGAGCCTGATAATGACGAGAGAGGTGTCCCTGTAGGGTGTGACATCCCATCCTTTCGCCTCTATGTAGTCATAAATCCTTGCCGGGTTCTCCTCGAGGCTGATATAAATGACCTTTTCCCCGTTGCACAACCCCTCCCAGATGAAGTTCAACGCAAACTGGGTCTTGCCCGTCCCATACGTACCGATTACCGCGGTGATGCTTCCCTCAAGGAGTCCGCCGCCAATCATCTCATCGAGCCCCTCAATCCCTATCCGGACCCTTTTCTGTTTCATATGACCACCCGGATGTTGCTCACCTGAAAACCATGTCCGGCCGATATATTCACCGAGAACTTTACGAGTTCCTTGTCCTCGAGGTGGGGCATCACTCCCCTGAACTTTTCAACGAACATGATCCTCTGGCGGCGGGCTGCGGTCGACTCCTCCCAACGGAAATGAAAGACCGCATCGACTGCATCTGCCAGTTCGCGTTCGTGCCGGGGTTCAAGGATGCCTCTGGTGAGGAGAAGATAGCTGATGATCTGTTTTTCCTTTGAATACCTCTGAAACCCTCTTAAAAGACCAGTGAGTGCCGGCCACTGGTCCTGGACAAGGCACTGGAGACCAATCTCGGTCAGGGAATCGAATATGACAAGCGCGTTGCCCTGTATCCTGTTGATCGCGGAGGCCAGCTGGACCAGGATGGTTTCCCGCTCAGAACGGCGGATCATTCTCGAAAGGATGTCTCCTGATGAGTACCACTCAGGAGGGACCACACTTGAATCGAAGTATAATTTTGAAAGGTCTTCGAATGTCACTGAGGAGACGGCCTCTGCCATGCCGGCCTGGAATGAATCGCGGATCTCATCGAGGATATCTTCACGGCGCTTACTGACCGTGATATAGCGCAGTTCTCCAGGATGGGCCAAACCGCTCCCCGGCTCGGTTTTCAACAGGCGGGAGAGGGTCATGAGCGAAGTGTAGGCAAACTCCTGACTCCCCCCTCCGATGTCTCCTACCAGCAGGATCATCGAACCAGGAGGGACTCCGCCGTCAAGAGCAGGGTCGAGCGAAGTTATCCCGGTGGGCACCCGCGTCCTTGCACTCCCCGTAGTATCAGTGAGGTTACTACCAGCTACCATTCAAACAGCACCCTTCTCTGGCCTTCTGTTGATAAGCCTTATCCGCTTATCATTTAAAAGATAGGGTTTCAGAGACAAATCGGTCACAGGAAAACATTGTGCCCCTGCCGGTGGAGCACGGCATCTCAACCTTTTTAGGGAAGATCCGCAGATCAGTATTCATCGGCTGCGATGGAGACCGGAAGATGCCTAAACAGGGAAAAAAGACCTCGTTTTCAGCCCGGTTAAGAAGCATTCTTTCCGGCGACAGGAAGAAACGGGTCCTGGGAAAACGTCAGAAACCTCAAACAACCCCCGAACGAAGGGTGAAGAAATCCGAAAATCCTCCGGCGCAACCCTCAGACCAGATCCTGTTCTCACCGCTTACCCGGCGTACCCGTCGTAATGCCCCGTTCATCGAGTATTCGATGAAGGAGTCCGGATCTCTTGTCAGGGAGGAGATACCTCCCGGCTTCACCGAGATGGACCGATACTGGATATCTGAGGGGACGGCACTCGTCATCATCGTACGAAATGAACAGACCCGCCAGAATGAGTATCTCCTCTTCGAACCGCCCCTGACCCCCTTTGAATATGAGCTCCTGGAAAGGATCTATGCAGACCTCCGCGATGTGCTTATCCTGTCCGACGAAGAGGTCACCCGGGACCGGAGAACCCTTCTCCTCGAGAAGATGTATACGCTCCTGTATAGTTATGGGATCTGGATAAAAAGGGCGACCCTTTTCAAGCTCCAGTACTATATCCGGCGCAACTACCTTGGCTGGGGACGCATCGATGCCCTGATGAATGACCCGTTCATCGAGGATATTTCATGCGATGGCATTCAGATCCCCATCTTCCTCTATCACCGGCGACACCGCAACATCAGGACGAACATCATCTTTGAGGCCGACCCCCTCAACTCCCTCGCCATCACCCTTGCCCAGCGGTCGGGAAAACACATCTCAAGTGGCAGTCCCATTATCGACGCTACCATGCCAGACGGGTCAAGGCTCCAGCTGACGTTCGGGACAGAAGTCACGACGAGAGGGACCTCGTTCACTATCCGGAAATTCAGGGAGGACCCCTTCACGCCTATCGAGCTTCTCGAGACTGGTACCTTCTCGATCGATGAACTGGTCTACCTCTGGCTTGCCATCGAGAACAACAAGAGCCTGTTGTTCATCGGGGGAACAGCATCGGGAAAAACAACCTCCTTGAACGCAGTTTCACTCTTTATCCCTCCTGTTGCCAAGGTTATCTCAATCGAGGACACGAGGGAGATCCAGCTCTTCCATGAAAACTGGATAGCGAGTGTAACCAGGGAGTCGGTCTCTGAAGGAGGGACACCGATTGACATGTTCGCCCTTCTCCGTGCAGCGATGAGACAGCGTCCTGAGTTCATCCTCGTTGGTGAGGTAAGAGGTCATGAAGCCCAGACCCTTTTCCAGGCGATGAACACCGGTCATACCACCTTCTCCACGATGCATGCAGGAGGAGTTGACGCTGCCATCCACCGGCTCGAGAACGAACCACTCAATGTCCCGAGGACCATGGTCCAGGCATTGAATATCATCAGCATCCAGGCCCTGGTCTACCGTGGGCAGGAACGGGTACGGAGGAGCCAGGAGATGGTTGAGATCACAGGGATCGACCCCTCGACCGGCAACCTCATGGTCAACACGGTGTTCGATTACAACCCTGTTACTGATGTCTTTTCATACACAGGGAGGTCGGTCATCTACAGCGATATCGCCGAGAGGAGAGGGTGGGGCCGCGAAGAGCTGGCTTCAGAAGTCAGCCTTCGAAAGTCTGTCCTTTCGGCCATGCAGGAACAGCAGATCCGGGACTATATCAGTGTATCGAGGATTATCCAGGGATTCTACATAGACCGAAGACAGGTCCTTGAGAAAATGTCTGACCTCAAATCATTCCTGTCATGAATCTGAACGCCCTTGTCCGGAGGTGGGTTCTGCGCGATCCGCTCAGGTACAGAGACCTCCATGCCAGCATGATATCCTCCCGGGCTGGGATTACGCTCGAATCCTATCTCTCCCGTCTTTTTGTCCTTGCTTTTCTTGGTGGAATTGCTGCAGCGGTTTGCGGCTGGTTTATTGCGGGATTCTTTATCCACTACGAAATTTCAGGGACATCAGGATTTTTCTTCTTTCTCTCACTTGATATGCCCCCGAGTATGGCCGGGATCCCGAGCCCTGTCCTGCTTCAGTCCGTCGGGTGCATCTTATTCAGTGTCCTGGTTTTTTTTCTCATCTATTTTGTCGGGCTCAAGTATCCGGGACTTGCGACTAAGAACCGGTCCACGCGGATCAACCTGACGCTTCACAACGCCGTGGCCTACATGTATGCGATGCGCCGGGGTGGTGCCCAGCTGATAGCCATATTCGAGTCGATTTCAGAAAATGCCGGAATTTACGGGGAAGTGGCATATGAATTCCGCCAGGTGATCAGGGACACCGGCTTTTTCGGTTATGACGTGGTCACTGCGGTCCGGCACCTCATGGAGACAACCCCCTCGCAGAAGTTTCGGGAATTCCTTCAGGACATGCTTTCTGTCATCGAAAGCGGAGGCAACCTCACCACGTTTTTTGGGGACCGTGTGAGGCTGTACCAGGACGAAGCACGGCTTGAACAGAAAAATTTCCTTAATGTGCTGGGCCTTGTCGCTGAAGGATATGTGACCCTTTTTGTGGCCGGCCCCCTCTTTCTCATCATCATCATGGTCGTCATGGGTATGATGGGTGGCGTGGAGGTTGTCCAGTTTTCCGTCGTAACGTATGCCCTTCTGCCGATTGGATCGTTCATCTTCATTCTCCTCATCGACATGATGGGCACGAAGGCAGAGGTGTACGAAAGATATACCAAAAAAAGGCAGCTTAACGAGTACAGCGAGATTACCCTGGAAGAGTCAGGCAATGAACAGCAATCATTCGCCCAGCTGGTCAGGTATGACCGGATACGGGACATTCGGCAATGGGTTTCACACCCGGTAGCGAGTTTCATCGATAATTACAAGCTTACCCTGCTGGTTACCGTACCCGTTGCGGCTGTCTACCTGGTTCTGGTTCTCGTCCAGATACCCGCTCACCTTGACCTCGAGACGTTCATCGATTTTGTGGATGACCAGATCATCATCGCCATGCTCATCATCCTCATACCATTCGGGGTATTTTACGAACTCTGGAGAAACAAAGTCAGGTCGATCGAAAGCCTGCTCCCAGAGTTCCTCGAACGGATGGCCGGGATCAATGAAGTCGGGCTTACCGTAGCCCAGGCCATCAGCATCCTCGTAAACGCTCAGCTGGGCCTGCTGAGTTATGAAATCCGGAAAATCAAGCTGGACATGGACTGGGGGTCCAACTTCAGCGAAGCCCTTGTCAGGTTTGAACACCGTGTGCGGACGGCGTTGATTGGCCGGACGGTCGTACTCATCACAAAAGCCAGCCAGATGTCGGGTTCAATCTCCGAGGTCCTCCATATTGCCGGTTCTGATGCCAGGATGAATGAGATCCTCAGGAAAGAACGTTCTTCTGAGATGTTCATCTACACTGCAATCGTCTATCTCTCCTTTTTTGTCTTTATTTTCGTCGTTGGAGTGATATCGGTCCAGTTTCTACCGATGCTGACCAATCTCACCTCTACCCAGGCCCAGATCGGCCCCCTGTCCCGGCTCGGTGCATTCCCCTTCATGGCGATTGGAAGGCTCCTCTACCACACCTGCCTTATCCAGGCTATCCTGTCCGGCCTGATCGCAGGCCAGATGGGGGAAGGGTCACTCGGGGCGGGAGTGAAACATTCGTGCATTCTTTTGATTACTGCGCTGATTGCGTTTAATGTCCTGATTTAAATCGTCCACCGAAACCATCACTCCTTTATACTTGCCGGGTGGATCTCGTTATGAGCGATAGATAATGTGCAGCGTTGGCGGACCGGTGGATGTTGAATATTCAGAACGTGTGAAGGGGAAGGACTACAAGTGCAGGGACTGCGGTGAGAAGTTCAAGGGTATCGGAAAGAAACCTATGTGTCCGAGCTGCCAGTCCGAGGATGTGGAAGAGGTATAACCTCCCGGACAGACGGGATCTTCTCCTGATCCGTTCTGGAACGTCTTTTCTCCTTGCCGGAAGAGTACTTTCCAGGTTTCCCCTCTTTTTAGAGACAATGGATAGTGAAACTGTTCTCGGCCTTTCTCCGGATGACTGTGTTGTTGTGTCTGCGCCTGAAGGGGGCTCACCTTATGCGGCAGCCATGCTTATCGAGCTTGTCCGCAGTCATCAGACCCCCCTTATAATCCTCCCGAAAGGTCATCCGGGTTCGAAAAGACTCAGGTATATCGTCTCCGCCGGGGATACGATACGGGTGTCCTGTGCCGTAGAGAGGGGCACTCACCCGGAACAGGATATTCTCTGTGGATCTGATGGTCTTTCGGGAATGACTATTCGCGGTGCTGAAGGCGGAATCGAGGTTTTCGCCGGGGGAGATACCATTGAGGTGTCAGTTTTTAGAACTCCCAAGGATCGTCAGGGGGATTCTCTCCCGGTCAGCTATGGTATAGGTCCGGGTTGAACTGATTTTATACGTGCGGAATGAACATGGGCTGATTCTCACTGGGTCTGGTCCTTGTCTGAGAATGAGAGAACGCGAACCCGGTCCGTCACTCATGGAGTGGTTCATCATAAAACAGGCAAAACCAATTCACAACTAATATAAGGTTATTTTTCTCCATGTATTGTATTGCCGTGAACGGAGGGTTGGATGAAAATTGAAGTCTTAAAAGAGATTAAAACGGCAGAAGAAGAGTATCACTCGACTATAAGCAAGGCGCATGCAGAACGGAAACAAAGCATCTCCGCTGCCGAGCTTGAGGCTGACAATCTTATTCTCAAGGCGCAGAGTGATGCCGAAGATCTGAAGAAGAAACGGATAGCCGAAGCCCATGAGGAAGCTGCCCGGAAATATTCTGCCACCCTGGCCGAAGGGAAGCGCCAGGCAGATGAACTCCGGGAAAGGGGAAAAAGGAACCTGGAAAAGGCAGTAGGGCTCCTCGTATCGCGGTTCAGGGAGCAGCTGCATGCTGGCACCTGAACGGATGAGCCGGCTGATGGTGGTGGCTTCGAAAGAACAGATGGAGCCTGTCATCAGCGAGCTGTACAGGAACCATGTTTTCCACATCGAGGACTTCGTCGATTCAGGCACAGAGGACTACCAGGGATTCCATATCGGGCATCCTCTTTCCGATGCAAGTGAAATTTCGGGCCAGCTTTTAAAACTACGGGCAATCGAAAACGCATTTTCAATTGATCGGGAAAAGATTGAAGCAACGAAATCAGAACAAGCCGCGCTTCGAAAACGGATCGAGGAGGAACTCCCTTCCATTGAAACAAATGTCGAAGGTCTGATGACACGGCGCTCGGCCCTTGACAACAGCATAAAGGACTGTCAGCAAAAAATCGAGGCGCTGACACCTTTCCTGACACTGCCTGTCCCGCTTGAACTTCTCCGCAGCTATGATACAATGAGTGTCCATGCAGGGTACGTGGCGCACAATGTTGAGCTGGCGGCACCTGCCGAGGTATGGTATCAACCGTCCAAGGCAGGAAATTTTATTGTTCTTGTAACTCCCGCCAACCAGAAGGATGAGGTTGAAAAAGCGCTCGCTGCCTCCCAGTACACTTCTTTTCCGATACCTGTTGAAAATGGCACAGCCTCGGAGCGGAAAGCCGGGTACGAAGGGCAGATCCAGATCCTGGAAGGCGAGCTGAAAGAGGTCAATGACAAGCTCGGGCAGGTCAAAAAGGAGCAGGAAGGGTTTCTTGTTGCCTGCGAAGAACTTCTCCATGCTGATGTCGAGCAGTCGGAGGCTCCGCTCAGGTTTGCCACGACAAACCTTGCCTTTATCGCTGAGGGGTGGGTTCCGTCAGACAGTGTCGAAAAGGTTACGGCTGCCCTGAACCGTGTCACGAACGGAAAAGTACTGGTATCCAAGCTCGAGTTCGACCCGACGAGGGATGCGGTTCCTGTTGAGTACCATAATCCATCGTTTTCCAAACCGACCGAATTGCTCATGGATGTTTATTCGAGACCAAAGTATTCGGAAATTGATCCGACGCTTTTCGTATCAATCGTTTTCCCGCTGTTCTTTGGGCTCATCCTGGGTGATATCGGGTATGGATTGATTTTGCTTGCTTTGAGCCTTGGACTGATGAGGTTCCTCAAGGGTGAAGAAGCCACCATGTTCATCAAGGTCCTTAGGAATGCAAGCATATCGAGTATCATATTCGGAGTCCTGTTTTCCGAGTTCCTTGGATTCTCGATGCCATGGCAGCCTATACTGTTCAGCAGGCACCTTAATATCGGAGGAGAGGCTTCAGCACACGGTTCAGCGATACCGCAGCTGATGGTCCTGGCCATTTGGATTGGAATTCTTCACATTACTCTTGGCCGCGTCCTTGGAATGATAAATCATGCCCGGATGGACCATGGTTCTCACAGGACAAAGTCAATACTGGCGAATTTCGGTTGGATCCTCACGATGTGGGGTATCCTTGTTATGATTTGGGCATTCTTCCCGATCCCCCTCATGCCGGATTTGACGAAACTGCCATTGGTTGCAGGTCTGAATCCCGCTATTCTTGTCGGAGCCGTGATGGTAATAGCAGGCATCGTCTTTATTGCGCGGGAAAACGTCCTGGATGTTATCGAGGTTCCGACTATTGTGAGCCACGTCCTGTCGTATGCCCGTCTTGTTGCAGTGGGGCTTTCTTCGGTTGCCCTGGCGATGGTGATTAATTACATCTCCATCGGCATGATGATCCAGCCGAGACTGGTCGAACTGCACCCGATAAACATACTTATCGTGGTGATGGGGGGCTTTGTCTTCCTGCTCGGGCATACGATGAACACCGCACTCGGTGTCCTGGGTGGCGGACTTCACTCAATCAGGTTGCAGTACGTAGAGTTCTTCACCAAGTTCTACAAAGGTGGAGGAGTAAAATACAGTCCCTTTGGGATGAAAAGACAATTTACGGAGGATTAAAAATGGTTGATGTTACAACTGGCGTAGTTATGACTGAAGAGATGATCAAGGCTTCCCAGGTCGGGATGAAAGCAATTGGTGCTGGAATGGCCGTTGGTTTAACTGGTATCGGGACCGGGCTTGCAGAAATGTCCATAGGGGCGGCAGCGGTGGGAGCTGCGGCAGAAAACAAGGATATGTTTGGACTTGCACTCCTCTTTACCGTCATTCCTGAGACAATTGTCATCTTTGGTCTTGTGGTTGCCCTCCTGCTGCTGTTCTGACGGGAGCTGATCATGGGACTCGAGTCAGTCGTCGAGGAGATCAGGGATAAAGGTCGCAGAGAATCGGAAAACGTACTGAAACAGACCGATGCAGAGGTTGCTTCCAGGCTTTCCGAGGCACGAGTGAAGGCAGACAGAATTCGTTCGAATGCATCCGAAGAAGTTGAAAAACAGGTGAACCGGATGCTGGGTCAGGAAGTGTCAGCTGCACAGCTTGTTGTCAGAAGAGAGATCCTCAATGCTCAGAAGGGACTTCTCGATGAGGTCTATTCCGGAGCATTAGCCTCTCTTTCTCAGCTAAATCCTGATTTCCACAGGGATGCAATTCGTACACTCCTCCTGAAGGCGAAAAAAGAGATCCCCTTGGGTGTCGTCCGGTGCAATTCCCGGGATTCGGCCTTGTTGCAAGGGCTTTTAACAGGAGATAGCGGACTTGCCGGATATTCTGCCGGTACTTCGGTAGACATTCCAGGTGGCGTTATTGTTGAAAGTAATGATGGCCAGCTCCAGCTGGATTACAGCTTCAAGACATTACTTGACTCGGTTTGGGAGTCCGGACTAAAAGATGCTTCTGATTTGCTCTTTGGATGAGGAGGTGGACCAAAGATGGCTCAGGCAATGAGTGGTCCAGCCCCTTACATCTATGTCTGTACGCGGACGAGGGTCAGGAAAGCAAAACTGCTCCCCCCCGAGGAATATGCCCGGATGCTCAATATGAGCATTCATGAGATTACCCGGTTCATCGAGGAAACCGAGTATAAAAAGGAAATCGATGAACTGGGGACCTCGTTCAGTGGCATTGACCTTATCGAGACAGCGCTGTCCTGGAATCTCGCCAAGGAGTATCAGAACATCCTGGATATTACTCCTGGAACTCTCAAGGTTTTTATCAAGGCCTATCTACGACACTGGGACATCCAGAACATTCTGACCCTGCTCAGAGGGAAGATGCAGGGGCTCAGACCAGGAAAAATAAAGGAGGTTCTCATACCTGCAGGAAGTCTCGACCGGGTCTTCCTGGACAGGCTCCTTATGGAAGAGACTCCGGAACGAGTCGCAGAAACCCTGAAAGGAACGGATTTGTATCATATTGTCAACAGGGAAATAAGCCGTGCTGTTGAAGCAGGAACATTTTCACACATGGAAAACGAGCTCTATAAAGAGTTTTATGCAGGCCTCCTTGACATCGCCAGAGCTGGTCTTAAGGGTGGGTCCCAGTTCCTTTCATTCATCCAGCTTGATATCGACATAACGAACATCAGGAACCTGTTCCGGTTAAGAGCCGATCAGTTCGTAGAAAATATCAGGTCCATGATGATCCCCGGGGGATCCTTCTCAGTCGATGAACTGCAGCAGATGTATGTAATCAAGGACCAGAACGAGTTCATTGAGACGCTCCAGAAACGCATGACGGTTAAACCCGTTCAGGAAGCGCTTGAAGCGATGAAAGGGGCACGTTCAGGCCACGAAATCGACGTCGGGCTGACACGTTCCCAGCTGGAACAGATGGAACGGATGTCTAAGATCAATCCGTTCTCTGTCCATCCAATCCTCGTTTATCTGGAACGGAAACGGTATGAAGTCGTAAACCTCCGGGCTATCGCCCGGGGAAAGGAATCGAATCTGTCAGCGGACCGCATCCGTGCATGCCTGGTGATCTGAATGGAGATAGCTGTAATTGGAAACAGTGAATTCATCCTTGGGTTCAGGCTGGCCGGTATCCGGAAAACGTATGCCGCCGAGTCCGATGAGGCCTTGACCGGCCTTGTCCAGCACGTGCTGGACGACCAGGAGGTAGGCATCCTGGTGATGAATAACCCTGACCTGGAGCGTCTGCCACGCAGGTTGAAGACCACCCTCGAAAATTCGATAAAACCAACCATTATCGCAATTGGAGGCGACGAGGGCGGCATGTCACTCCGGGAGCGTATAAAACGGTCAGTGGGTGTTGATCTGTGGAAGTGAAAGTAGAGAAAACCGATAAACAAGGCGTTTTAAAGCGGATAGCGGGGCCAGTGGTAACCGCGGTCAACCTCGACGCCCATATGTACGACGTGGTCAAGGTCGGGCATGAGGCGTTGATGGGTGAAGTCATCAAGATCCAGGGAGACCAGGTGATTATCCAGGTATACGAGGACACCTCGGGCATACGTCCGGGTGAACCCGTGGAGAATACCAGGCTGTCGCTTGCCGTTGAACTTGGTCCTGGACTGTTGACCTCGATTTACGATGGTATCCAGCGTCCGCTTTCGGTCCTTGTCAGCAAGATGGGTGATTTCATCGAGAGGGGCGTTTCGGCGCCAGGTCTCGATATGACCAAGAAATGGGAGTTCAAGCCGCTTGTCCATGAAGGAGATGTCCTTGTCCCAGGCCAGGTCATAGGGGAGGTCCAGGAGACCAGTATCATGCACAGGATCATGGTGCCCCCCAATGCGAAAGGCGGCAAGGTAAAAAGTATAAAAAGCGGGTCCTTCAACGTCACCGAAACGGTCTGCACCCTCGAGGACGGAACTGAACTCCCTATGCTCCAGCGGTGGCCGGTGCGTGTACCGCGGCCCGTTAAAGAAAAAGTTAACCCGACCATCCCGCTTATCACGGGTCAGCGTATCCTTGACGGTCTGTTTCCGATCGCGAAAGGCGGAACCGCAGCCATTCCCGGTCCTTTCGGGAGCGGTAAGACGGTCACCCAGCAGCAGCTTGCAAAGTGGAGTGACGCCAAGATCGTGGTCTATATCGGCTGTGGTGAACGTGGCAACGAGATGACCGAGGTCCTGACAGAATTTCCGGAACTGGAGGACCCGAAGACCGGCAAACCACTCATGGAACGCACGGTACTTATCGCAAATACGAGCAACATGCCTGTGGCAGCACGTGAGGCATCAGTTTATACCGGGATTACTATCGCGGAGTATTTCCGTGACATGGGATACGACGTGTCGCTCATGGCGGATTCTACATCGCGGTGGGCCGAGGCGATGCGTGAAATCTCCTCCCGTCTCGAGGAGATGCCCGGTGAGGAAGGGTACCCTGCATACCTTGCTGCGCGTCTTTCTGAGTTCTACGAGCGTGCAGGACTGGTAAAGTCCCTGAATGGAGAAAGTGGGTCGGTTTCGGTCATTGGAGCGGTTTCGCCGCCAGGTGGTGACTTCTCAGAGCCGGTTACGCAGAATACCCTTCGTATCGTCAAGGTGTTCTGGGCGCTTGATGCTAAACTCTCCCAGAGACGTCATTTCCCTGCGATTAACTGGCTGAACTCGTACTCCCTCTACCTTGACACGCTCCATGACTGGTATGACAAGGAAGTCTCGCCAGAATGGAACAAGCTGAGGTCATGGGCCATGGGTGTCCTTCAGAA
The DNA here is from genome assembly GCA_949319355.1 of uncultured Methanospirillaceae archaeon. GTDB lineage: Archaea > Halobacteriota > Methanomicrobia > Methanomicrobiales > Methanospirillaceae > KLAP105. The sequence goes on from CASGHA010000075.1 coordinate 12,124, forward strand.
GGAAGCCGAACTCCAGGAGATCGTCCAGCTGGTCGGGTCTGACGCACTGCCTGAAGCAGAGCAGATAACCATTGAGATCGCACGGATGATACGCGAAATCTTCCTTCAGCAGAATGCCTACGATGCGGTCGATACGTTCTGCGACATGTCGAAACAGTATGACATGATGAAGGCGATCAGGACATATGCCGACCTTGCCTATGCCGCCCAGAGCGCCGGCGTCCAGCCGCTGCAGATTGTGAGCATAACGTCCAAGGGAGAAATGCCGCAGATCAAGTTCATCAAGGACTACAAGCCTGCCCTTGACAAGATCCTCAAGGACATGGACGCTGAATTCAACACGCTGAGGGCAGGAGCATGAAGGAATACAGAACGGTTAGCAAGATTGCCGGACCGCTTGTTTTCGTTGAGAAGACCGAGCCGGTAGGGTACGGGGAGCTTGTCAACATCGTCCTCTTTGATGGAACGGTGAAACGGGGCCAGGTCCTCGATACCAGTGACGAGATCGTGGTCGTCCAGGTCTTTGAGACGACGGCAGGAATCGGCAGGGACTCCGGAATCCGATTCACCGGTGAGACGATCAAGATGCCGGTTGGAAGGGACATGCTCGGAAGGATCCTGTCCGGAGGTGGAAAACCCATTGATGGCGGTCCTGAAATTGTCCCGGAAAAGAGGCTGGACATTACAGGGGCGGCTATTAACCCATATGCACGTGGGTCACCGTCTGATTTCATCCAGTCCGGGATCTCCACCATCGACGGGATGAACACTCTTGTCAGGGGACAGAAGCTGCCGATCTTCTCAGGAGCGGGTCTGCCGCACAATAATGTCGCCCTTCAGATCGCCCGTCAGGCAAAGGTGCCTGGTTCCAAGGAAGCGTTCGCCGTGGTATTCGCAGCCATGGGCATCACACGGGAGGAAGCGAACGCCTTCATGCAGGACTTCGAGCGCACCGGGGCTCTTGAACGTGCCGTGGTCTTCCTGAACCTTGCTGACGACCCCGCCGTCGAGCGTATCATCACTCCGCGTCTCGCCCTTACAACCGCAGAATACCTTGCATTCGACCTTGGAATGCACGTACTTGTCATCCTTACGGACATGACAAATTACTGCGAGGCGCTCCGTCAGATCGGTGCGGCCAGAGAAGAAGTGCCGGGACGACGTGGGTATCCGGGGTACATGTACACCGACCTTGCATGCATATACGAGCGTGCAGGTATCATCAAGGGCAAGAAGGGTTCGGTCACCCAGATCCCGATCCTCACCATGCCTGGTGATGATATTACGCACCCGATCCCCGACCTTACCGGGTATATCACCGAAGGTCAGATCGTCGTCAACCGTGACCTCCACCGTAAGGGCATCTATCCGCCTATCAACGTGCTGCCATCTCTCTCCCGGCTTATGAACCTCGGTATCGGTAAAGGGCATACCCGCGAGGACCATAAGAAGGTTTCAGACCAGATCTATGCGGCATATGCGGAAGGGAACGACCTCCGGGGCCTTGTGGCAATTGTTGGAAAGGACGCCCTTTCTGAGCGTGACCGGATGTTCCTCGAGTTTGCAGACCTGTACGAGGACCGTTTCGTCCGCCAGGGGTATGACGAGGACCGGACTATTGAAGACACCCTTGACCTCGGCTGGGACCTGTTGTCGGCACTGCCGGTCGAGCAGCTGGTACGTATCGACCGTGAACTGATCGCGAAATACCATCCGAAATTTAAAAAGGAAGGGGCTCCCCAGGGGTAACCACGGATGGCACTTCGGGATATCAAACCAACCCGGTCTGAACTAATCGGACTTAAGAAGAGGATAGCCCTCTCGGAACGTGGCTACAAGATCCTGAAGATGAAGCGTGACGGGCTGATCCTTGAATTTTTCAAGATCCTTGCCCAGGCCAAGGACAGCCGTGGCGAGCTGAACCGGAAGTACGAGCAGGCGGTTGAGAAGATGGCCATAGCCAACACCGTTGAGGGAGCAATCGGAGTGAAAGCGGCTGCGTTTTCCGTTGCCGAGGTCCCTAGTATCAGCCTGCGGTCAAAGAACATCATGGGTGTGGTTGTGCCTGAGATCGAATCGTCGAAGGTGCGGAAGAGCCTCACCGACCGTGGGTACGGTGTGCTGGGCACGACCTCAGTCATCGATGATACAGCCGTCGCGTTCGAGGAACTGGTGGAAGCGATCATCCAGAGTGCCGAGATCGAGACAACGATGAAAAAACTCATCGACGAGATTGAGAGTACAAAACGGCGTGTCAATGCGCTTGAGTTCAAGGTCATCCCTGAGCTCACCGAGGCACGGGACTTCATCAAGATGAGGCTCGACGAGATGGAACGTGAAGAATTGTTCCGTTTGAAGAAGATCAAGGCGCGAAGCGTGGCCTGAGCCCTGGGTGGTCGTTTACCCATGGCAATCCACCGGATCGACGAGATTGGATTCAGGGGGAAGACCATCCTTCTCCGTCTTGATTTAAATTCTCCCATTGATCCTGCATCAAACCAGATCCTGGATGATAAACGGTTCAGGGAACACATTCCGACAATAGACGCTCTGGACCACGCACGTGTGGTTATTGTAACCCACCAGAGCCGTCCTGGAAAGAAGGACTTCACCACGCTTGAAGCGCATGCGGAAAAAATGCAGCAGCTGATAAAGCGTGAAGTCAGGTACGTTGACGATATCTTTGGTTCAGGTGCCAGAGATGCTGTTAAAGGTTTGAAACCCGGCGAGGTCCTGATGCTCGAGAATGTCAGGTTCAATGCAGAGGAAAACCTGACCCTGAAACCCGATGAAGCGAAAAAAACGCATCTCGTCCGGAAAATCGCTCAAATGGGAGATTTTTTTGTCAATGATGCATTCGGGACGGCCCACCGGTCCCAGCCGAGCGTCGTCGGGCTTCCCCTGGTGATGAAGTCGGCATCCGGGCTTCTCATGGGACGTGAAGTCTCAATACTGTCCAAGGTCCTCATAGATGCACCGAGGCCGGTCACATTCGTCCTGGGCGGTACCAAAGTGGACGACTCGATGGACGTTGCCGAAAACGTCCTGAAAAAAGGGATTGCTGATGAGGTCATGGCCATTGGGGTCGTAGCAAACGTGTTCCTCCTGGCCCAGGGGAAAGCCATAGGCACTCCTTCTAGGCAGCTTATCCAGCAGCTTGGATATGAAAATGAAATGAACCGTGCCAGGGACCTGATATCTGAATTCGGCGAACGAGTCCTTATCCCTGATCATGTTGCCATCAAACGCGGCAACGAGCGTGAGGAATGTCATGTCGATGCCATTCCCGAGGACTGCCCTGTGCTGGACCTGGGACTGGACTCAGTTACAGAATTCGGGTCGAGGCTTAGAAAGGCCAGAACGGTCGTATTCAACGGTCCGGCAGGTGTCTTCGAGGAAAAGGACTTTGCTACCGGCACATACGAACTTTTAAAGGCAGCTTCCCGGTCAGAATTTTCCGTGATTGGCGGAGGACATACCGCTGCGGTCGTCGAAAAGATGGGGATTGACCGGGACTTCACCCATATCTCAACAGGTGGCGGAGCCTGTATCGAATTCCTCACTGGTAAGAAGCTCCCTGCTGTTGATGCCCTGGAACGGTCAGCTGAACTGTTCCCTTAATCATATTTTTTGAAAAAAGCCGGTCTGAACAGGATCAGGTCCACGGTCGCCATCCGATAGGTATTGGGTCAGACCTGCGTGGTCTTCTCTCTGCGGATGATCGCACCCTGAAGAGATCCTTAGAGGATCCTTTTAGAAAGACCGAGGTTTCGTCCCGGAGAAAAAAAGTATTACTGTTCCAGGTGCACCGTATGGTTCCCTATTGCTATTGCCTTTCCTGACCTGATTACGGTCACGTTGATGGGGTAGATACCGGGATCAAGCCCCGAACACTTGGAGCAGGTAGGGAGCTGATACTCGTATGTCACCGTGTTCGTCCCAGGGACCAGGTTGAGCGAGATGTCCTTTTTCAACCTGATGTCGCCGTACCTGTCTGATATGCCCTCTATGTGGACTGTGATATTTTCCATGGCGGACCCTGATGAAAGGCCTACCTGAAGTTTCATGAGTTCTTTTGAGTGGTAGACGTCCTTGTCAGTCTGAAAGGACACGACCGACACCGCACTGCCTGACCCGGGGAAGCCTCCTGTGGCTAGGAAGATTCCGCCGCCGATGACAACCAGGGCGATGAGAATGACTGCGATAAGCAGGTCCTGACGCATGAAAGTACATATGTGAATGATTTCTTAAGTCCTTACGCCTGGGGATTGCCTTTGAACGGACCGTGCCAGGGTTGAGCTCATATCAGACCCGGTCACACCATGGTATGATGGACGATCTCATCCAGGTGGCCCTGGGAAACAAACCCGCAGATGTCTTGTATAAAAATACCCTCCTTTTCAACAGCTTTACAGGAGAATGGGAGAAAACCGGTTTTTCCTGTTATAATGGATTCGTCGCCGGTTTTGGAAGTGGTCCTGCAAGAAAAGAGGTCGACATTAAAGGGAGGCCCGTGATTCCTGGCCTGATAGACGCGCATGTCCATATAGAGAGTTCATTGCTGCCGCCTTCAGAGTATGGGAGGATATCTGCCAGTCATGGAGTGACGACGGTTATTGCAGACCCTCATGAGATCGCGAACGTCGCGGGCCGTGCAGGGATCAGGTTCATGCTCGAGGATGCCGCGCGTGCAGACATCGACATCTTCTTCATGATCCCTTCGTGTGTCCCTGCCACCCCGTTTGATGAATCCGCGGAACCCCTTGACTCAGGGATGATCTCGGAATTCAAAGAAGATGTGCGGGTCATCGGGCTCGGGGAGATGATGAATGTCCCCGGTGTCCTTGGGTGTGACGATGAAGTGATGAGGAAATTACACCTTTTTCCTATTGTTGATGGGCACGCCCCTCTCCTCGAAGGAGCACCCCTGGACGCGTACATCGCTGCCGGGATACAGAGCGACCACGAATCGGTAGGGCCTGGGGAAGCCATTTCCAAGCTTCGGAAGGGGATGTATCTCTATCTCCGGGAGGGTTCGACCGAGCATAACATCCATGACCTCTCCCCGGTAGTTACAGGACATTCTGCAAAACGCTGTTCTTTTGCGACTGACGACCGTCATGCTGACCTCCTTATCAGCAGGGGCTCGATTGACGACTGCATCCGTGTCGCTGCCGAGTCAGGGATCGAACTGGAAACCGCCTTGATCATGGCCACCTTGTCACCCGCAGAACGCTTCGGTCTTACCGACCGCGGGGCGATTTCCCCTGGAAGGGTGGCGGATTTCTCGATACTGGACGACATCGACCAATGCAGGGTCAGGTGCACCTTCAAGAGGGGGAAGAAGGTACCTGGGCATAATCCTTTAAAAATAACCGTTCCGGACTACCCCTTCAGGGCAACGGTTCCTTCTACAGATGATATCCCAAACTCCGGAACGGGCACAGCGCGGGTCATCGGGCTGTGCGAGGGCCAGATCCTTACCCGGGAACTACGGATCTCCGTGGATGGGAGCGATCTCCCCGGGTGTGACCAGGATATTCAGAAAGTCGTAGTCTGTTCCCGTT
>CASGHA010000076.1 GCA_949319355.1 uncultured Methanospirillaceae archaeon
GTTCCCTGCCGGACTGGTATGGTGTTACCCTGACCGAGCAGATCAACCAGGCAGGCGACCCTATCAAGGCGATGTATTTCCTTGGACTGAACCCTGTTGTCTCCTACCCGGACTCGAACCATGTCATGCGCCAGCTGGACAAGCTTGATTTCTGTGTCTTCCAGGACATTTTCTGGACCGAGAGCTGCGAGTATGCCGATGTGGTCCTCCCCGGCACCTGCTTTGCCGAAAAGGACGGAACCTTCACCAGCGGCGAACGGCGTGTCAACCGTGTCCGGAAGGCGGTTGATGGTCCTGGCCAGTCGAAGTACGACTGGGAGATCATTGGCCTGATCGCAAAGAAGCTCGGTCTCAAGGGCTTTGACTGGAAGAGCGCCAAGGACGTCTGGGACGACATGCGTGCCTGCACCCCGGGACAGTTCGGTGTGACCTACGAGAAGATGGAGAAACCTGAGTCAGTACATTGGCCCTGCCCGACTATCGAGCACCCTGGAACACCTATCCTGCACCGCGAGAAGTTTGCGGCCGCGGACGGCCTGGGCACCATGTTCGGTCTCGAGTACACACCGCCCGCGGAAGTAGCGGATGCGCAATACCCGTTCACGCTCATGACAGGCCGTGTTATCTTCCACTACCATACAAGGACCCAGACCGACCGTGCCGCTCAGCTGCACTATGAAGTGCCCGAGTCCTACATCCAGATCAACACGGAGGATGCGAAGAGCCTTGGCATACAAAACGGCGAGATGATCAAGGTATCCAGCCGACGTGGCGAAATTGAGACCCGGGCCCGTGTGACCGATGACCTTGCACCCGGTGTGACCTATATGGCCATGCATTTCCATAAGGGGGCGAACACTCTCACCAACACCGCACTGGATCCGCTCTCCAAGATGCCGGAGCTGAAACACTGTGCCATAAAGATCGAAAAGATTGCGGGGGCGAAGTAAATGGCAGCAAAAGGCGATATGCTCTATGCATGGACCAATGATGCAAACCTTGCCATGAAGGCGGAATGCGGTGGTGCTGTCACCGAGCTCCTGAAATACGCGCTCGAAAGCAAGACCGTTGATGCCGTGCTTGCTGTTAAGCGTGGCTTTGACCTGTACGATGCGGTCCCGGTCCTCGTCACGGACCCGAAAGAGCTCGACCAGTGCGCCGGTTCACTCCATTGCGGGACGATCCTCCTTTCGAAACTGGTGATGGAGTACGTTCCCAAGATGGCCGGTAAGAAACTGGGAATGGTTGTCAAGGGCTGTGACCTGATGGGTCTTCTGGAACTCTCAAAACGCAATCTGGTCAACCTTGACAACCTCGTCATGATCGGTGTCAACTGCGGTGGCTCGGTCAGCCCGGTTTCTGCACGGAAGATGATCAAGGACAAGTTTGGCGTCGACCCGGACAAGGTGACGAAGGAAGAGATTGACAAGGGCCAGTTTATCATCGAGTACGAGGGAGGCCACAAGGGGATCTCCATAGATGAGCTGGAAGAGGCCGGTTACGGCCGCAGGTCCAACTGCCGCCGGTGTAAGCTGAAGGTCCCAAGGCAGGCAGACCTTGCCTGCGGAAACTGGGGTGTCCTCGGTGACAAGGCTGGGAAGGCGACCTTCGTCGAGGTATGCAGCGAGAAAGGCGCAGCCCTCCTGACAAAGGCTGTTGCCGCCAAAAAACTTACCACGGAACCAGCAAATCCAAAGGGGATTGAGATACGTGCAAAGGTCGAAGGTGCCATGTTCAAGCTCGGTGACAAGTGGCGCAAGCACGACTTTTCTGCGCTCGCCCCCACCCTCTGGGAGACCATTGCCAGGGAAACAGGGCGTTGCATGAAGTGTTACGCGTGCATCGACCACTGCCCGGTCTGTGTCACCAGTCCTGACAAGTTTAAACAGCCCGACCAGATGGTCCGTGCAGGTTTCATTCCGGCGGATCCGATGTTCCACCTGCGCCGCTTTGCGCACATATCCGACTCCTGCATCAACTGTGGGCAGTGTGAAGAGTGTTGCCCGTCGGAAATCCCGCTTGCGCTGTTTTCGCATGCAATCCGGACGGAAGCTGACAAGTTCTTCGAGCCAAAACTGGGGAAGGCCCAATACACCAATTAATTTTATTGTGCCAGTTTCCGTCCAGCGGGCATGAGGAAATAATTTGTAAAACATTTGGAAAAGGATAAAAACCAGAGGAATGAGACCATGAACCAGGAAGAGTATAATAAGATCATCAAACTAGCCATAGACCGTGAAGTCGAGGCATATGCCTTCTACAAGAGTGTTGCCGACAAGGTGAAAGACCCCAACATGAAGAAGCTGTTCACCGAACTTGCCGGTGATGAAACAAGTCACCGGAACCTGCTGCAGGGGTACCTCGAAAAGGGCCACAAGGATCTGCACTTTTCAGCCTCAAAGGACTACAAGGTTGCTGACACGCTTCCGTCACCACCACTGACTGCCGACCTGAAACCACTGGAAGGCCTCGTGATTGCTATCAAGAAAGAACTTGAGGCGATGCAGATGTACACCCAGCTGGCCAACATCAGCGACGACGCACCACAGAAGAAGGTTTTCACCGAACTTGCATCGATGGAACGCGGCCACAAGTCCCGTCTAGAGGACATCTACACGAATATGGCCTTTCCCGAAGCGTGGTAAAAGATTTCAGGATTACTGCCCTGGGAACAACAACGAAATCATAATAAAAGAAAATCATTTTTCTGGCAAATGGGGGAGTCATTTCCCCTATACTGCTCTCGTCAGGTATTCCAAAGACCTCTCTCCTTTAGTCCTCTATTGCCCATGAGCCCCGGTGGGCGACAGGATAAGGTCAGTCCTCTGCGGGGTTTCCGTATACCGCTTCAACGGTCGCCCTGACCTCCTCGAAAGAACCACCGATGACCACGAGGTCATTCGGTTCAAGAGAGTAACTTCCGGGAGGCGTCATGGTAACCGTGTCGTCCCGGATGATTGCGAGGATAGTGGTGTGGTATTCCTCGCGCCACCTCGATTCAATAAGGGTTTTCCCGGTTACGGGGGATTCCGGTGAGAGTCTGATAGTTGCCACTTCAAATGAGGGTATATGCGCCTTGAGGTCCGGGAGCCCTGGAAAAGGGACTGAAAGGTCACGGAACATCTTATAGGATTCTGATCTCACCTCAAGGGCAAGTTTCCGGATTTCGTCGAGTGGCACCAGATAACGGGATAGTATCCTTGAGAAGATCTCTATGCTTGTCTCGAACTCTTCAGGTATGACCTCATCAGCCCCCATTTCGCGAAGGTGGTTTACCTCGGATACGAACCTGGTACGGGCAATGATGACGATAGAAGGGTTCTTTTCCCGGGCCATACGGATGATCCTGAGGGTTGCAAGCGGGTCGGAGATCACGATCACGATGACCCGAGCCGTTTCAATTCCTGCCATCTCAAGGGCTGAGTGCTGGGTAGCGTCGGCAAAATAGATACACTCTCCAGAGTCCTGCTCTTCGATTACGGTGTCAGGGTTTACTTCGAGAATGATATGGGGAATACCGGCAAATTTCGCTGCTCTTGCAATATTTCTGCCGTTAAGGCCGAAACCTATGATAATGATGTGATCGGTCAGTGACGGCATTAGGTGTCCGGCCAGGTTCTCATTGCAGGGCATGAAGCGGTCTACCCTGTCTCCAAGGCGTGTTGCGAGCTTTTCAGAGAACTGGATGAGAAACGGGGTTGCAACCATCGTAAGGATGGTTGCATCGAGAAAGACCTGATAGTTGGTTTGTCCAATGGCACCGTTCTGGAGTCCAAAGAGGGCAAGGACAAATGAAAACTCTCCTACCTGTGCAAGGGACAGGCCTCCTGCGACTGATATCCTTGCAGGATAGGACAGTGACGCGGTGGCAAATGTCGCGCATAGCGCCTTCACAATGATTAGGAGGGCAGCAATTCCGATGATGAGAAACGGCTCGGTAATGAAAAAGGCTACATCGAGCAGCATCCCGATGGAAATAAAGAAAAAACTTGAAAGAACGTCCCTGAATGGAGATATTGAGTTGATCGCATGCATGGCATAAGGAGAGTCAGCAATGATCATTCCTGCAAGGAACGCACCGAGGGCAAAGGAGAGGCCAATACTGCTTGTAAACAGGGCTGTAAGAAAACAAATGGCGAGAATTGCGAAGATAAAAAATTCCTGCCCTTTCTGGCGGCAGGCCTGGTAGAGGAGGACGGGGACAATCCAGCGCTTTGCAGCATAGGTAAGGACTGCGAGGGCCAGGGCACCGCCGATGAGCACGAATGGTGAGAGGGTGCTTTCAGATGAGGTGATCCTACCCAGCCACGGGGTTATCAGCATCATCGGGACGATCATGAGGTCCTGGAAGATGAGGATGGCAAGGACCGTCCTCCCGTATGGACTTTCGAGCTGGTTCCGCTCACTCAGGAGTTTGAGGACAATGGCCGTGCTGGAGAGGGAGACAAGCATCCCGATAAAAAGAGCTTCGTTTGAGGAATATCCGACGGCAGCGGCGAGGGCCCATACCACGGCGATGGTTGAGAATACCTGGAGTCCGCCTGCAAGGAGCATCGCCCTCCGGGACTCCTTAAGTCTCGAAAAGGAGAACTCAAGGCCAATGGTAAAGAGAAGGAGGACCACTCCTATTTCAGCGATTGACTGGACCGTGGTAACCCCTTTAACAAGACCCAGTCCCCCCGGGCCGGCAACGATACCTGCAATCAGGAAACCGATGATATTTGGTATCCGTGCCCTGCTGCATATGAAGAGGATGGTTATTGACAGGAGGAAGATGACGAGGAGGTCATTGAAAAGCAGGGTATCCATGATAATGCGTGCAAAATTAGGTCCTTCATCACCAATAAGCTGACGATAGCAGACCTCCACCTTAACAGGCGGATACTATCCCGATTTCAGACCGTTAACCGGCAGGAGATTATTCAGCGCAGAATGGCCGACGTATAACTTCAGGTTTGGAAAAGAAAGACATAGCCGGAAAACCCCTTTATAACAAGGAAAGGGGGTCATTGAATGGCCGAGGATGAAAACCCTCCCCCCTCACCTCCACCCGTCCTTCCATGGCCCGTAGTCAGTGAAGGAAAGATCAATGGTACCTTCGTCGATTGACCCGCTGCACCCTGAAAGGCTGTCCTCTTTGCCACAACATACCTTGTATGAATATACCCCATCCACTCCTCGCAATGCTGATACAGAACCAAAATACCTGGCCTCACCCGTCTTGCTTTCGTCAATCAACCTCAATGATCCCTGTGAATCGAAACCGATCGGGACAGTAATCTGAAGCTCGTCTTCAACAGAGCTGCCTGGACCCGGAGGACAATTGTTTTCTATGGGTATATGCTCGAATTCGACCCTCGGAACGCCGTTTTTATCATGAACGACCACGTAGGCATGGGAGATGTACAGCGGGGCGGTTTTTTCATCGAACTCCATTACGAAAAAGTAACCTTCTGCATCATGAACATATTTCTGGTACCAGGCGGAATCGAACGGTTCTGTCCTGATATTGTTCCACATGCGGGAAAGCGTACTGCCTGCCGCAGGGTACTTGTATCCTTCACGGGTCATGGCATCCTTTAATAGCGAAATCCGGCCTGATGTATCAAACGTATAAATTGAATTGCCGATAACAACTTCGGGGATTACCCAGGGTGTGCTGGCACTGCCCTTCGTTACATAGACCCCTTTAGCGGGAATTGTCTGCGAGAGGAAGACACTCACGATAAAATTGCAGACATCAGCGCAATTGCTCTTCATACTAAGGGAATCAATAAACTCCCCCGGGGTGTGCCACGCGTTCGAGCTGGTAGAGGCACGTATGTCAGTGTTCCTGCTCACGGGGAAACGGAGCTTTACCTGTCCCTTATTCACATCATTCTGGTGTTCATACAACCAGAGCCCGAGGTGGCGGTCATCAAGACGTATGCTGGACCCTGTGCCGGACGTCGTTTCAAGGTAGGCATACCTGGCGTAAGACTGTACCACGGGGTCCGTCACGGATACAAAGGTATGTGCTTTTCCTGATGCGACCGGCCCGGACAGCCAGGAGATTCCCGTGGTCTGAGCGGGCGGGATGGGTGTCGGTGTTACGGTTTTTTTAACCGGGGGTGATGTTGCAGGTGTCGGAGTCTTTGATGGACTCTTTGGAGTGGTCGGACGGGTTGATATCGTTGTTGCGACCGCCATGGTCAGGCCCGGTTTTTTCGTCATGGTTGTTGTTACCGCAGGAGTTGTCTGGCGAACCGTCAACGTGGGGGCTATTGTAACTGTGGTCTTTGTCGGTGTTTTTCCCGGGGTCTTTGTGACCCGTGGAGTGGATGTGGAGGTTGCTCCACCGGAAAAGGCGGCAACCGTGACAGGAGCTGATGTTTCCTGGTTATTGGTCTCATCGGATTCATCTATATCCTCGGCAGGATCTATTTCGGCCCCGAAATGATAATGTCCGGGAATGGTCTCTGGAGGGATCAGCGCCTCGATGGAAAGGAGTTGTGAGGTACCTGCAGGCACGTCCCCGTCAGTTAAGATAGTCCCGAGGGAGACCGGTGGTTTTCCATTGTCAGGTATCATGGAGAACAGGACTTCTGTCTCTTCAGCATTACCTTGCCCTTTATTGGAAATGACTGCCGTTATAGCGGTTTTCTTTCCGACAACCACCGTCTTGGGACAGGTGACATATAAAAGGGTGAGATCAGGCGTCACCTGGGGCTGAGTATCCGGGACCCATGTCCCCGACCAGGTGCCACTCCCTTCGTCACG
>CASGHA010000077.1 GCA_949319355.1 uncultured Methanospirillaceae archaeon
TCGTAAGCTTCTTTTCCTATCAACTCCCCTTCGGTATCGAAATCAGTTGCAATGGTGACACGGTCCGCCTTCCTGGAATGTTTCTGGATTATCGAGACGATCTTCTTCTCGGTAGGGACCTTGAGCGTCTTTGCATCAATGAGGCTCCGCGGGGTCTTTTCGCTGCTCCGCCAGTTGGAGTACCCGGCCTCGAAGTCAATCTCGACGACATGCCCTTTTAAGCCCGCTATCACGGTATCACCAAAAAAGTAGACCGATATCCCGGCGTCTTTTTTCTCCTGGACCTTCTCCCTGCCTGCCAGGATCTGGGCGATGCGACGCGCGGCGATGTTCTTTTCGGTGATGATGAGGTGCATGGACAAAATCCTCAGCCCTCCAGGCGGTCGATCTCTTCAAGGAGGAGCCGGTTCAGCTCTGCCGGATCAGCCCGACCCCGGGTCTCCTTCATGACCTGCCCGACAAGGAAGTGGACCGCTCCCTTCTTTCCTGCCTTCACATCAGATACTGCCCCGGGGTTTGACCTGACCACGGTGTTAATAATCCTGTCAATCTCACCACCAGCCTTCTTTCCGAGGTCGAGTCTCACGATACAGGCGGCCGGAGATTCGCACTCCTGCCGTTCCCTGACCTGATCAAGAAGTGTCCTTAGCACATCAACACCGTTTTTGTCGGTTATAGTGCCCGCACGGAGTATCTCCAGCAGTTCACGGAAGACATGGACAGGTACCGAATCGATCCCCATATCCCGGTAACTCAGCTCTCCGAGGAGGACATCGGCGACCCATGTCGCGGCAAGCGGGGGGTCCACGGGAGCGACCTCCTCATAAAAACCTGCAAGTCTGATGCCTCCCGTGAGCGTCCGGGCATGTTCAGGAGAACAGGCATACTGGTCAATGAAGCGCTGTCTTCGGGCATCAGGGAGTTCCGGCAGTTCGATGTCTTCAACCCATCCGCTCACCCTGAGGGGAGGGAGGTCGGGTTCCGGGAAGTACCGATAGTCATTCTCCTCCTCCTTACTCCTTGATGACGTGGTTACGCCCCTTGCCTCGACAAAATGACGGGTTTCCCGTTCGATTTTCACACCACGCCGTATGGCATTCTTCTGCCTGGTTACCTCGAAGGTAAGGGCCTTTTCGACCCCCTTGTAGGAGGAGATGTTCTTAATCTCCACCCTGGCATGGCCTTCCATGGAAATATTGGCATCAACCCTGATCGACCCTTCACGGTCACTGTCAAACACCCCGAGGTACTCAAGGGTGGCCCTGAGCTTATTCAGGAATTTACGCGCCTCCTTTGGGGAGCGGAGGTCGGGTTCAGTAACGATTTCGATAAGAGGTATCCCGCTCCGGTTGTAGTCGACCAGGGTGTACCGGGGCCGGTCGCCGCCGCCCATGTGTACAAGCCGGCCCGGGTCCTCCTCCATGTGCACCCTGGTTATCCTGACAGCCTTCTCACCGTCCTCGCCATCTATGAGCAGGCTTCCCCGGACTGCAAGGGGCTTGTCATACTGGGTGATCTGGAACCCTTTCGGGAGGTCAGGATAGAAGTAGTTCTTCCGGGAGAATTCTGACTCCGGCGGGACCTCGCAGTCAAGGGCCTTTGCCACCTTGAGGGCATACATGACCGCGGTCCTGTTGATGCCTGGCAGGGAGCCGGGAAGCCCCAGACATACAGGGCAGACATGAGTATTGGGTTCCGAGTCCTGGTACCCGGCTGCACAGCCGCAGAACATCTTGCTCCTGGTGTTCAGCTGGCAGTGTATCTCAAGCCCGATGATCACGGTCATGAACGTCCCTCCAGTTCATAAGCGAATGCTGCATCGATGACGTTCTCGTCATGGAAACGGGGTCCCATGATCTGGAGCCCGACTGGCATGCCTTCAACCTCTCCACAGGGTATCGATATTGCAGGGATACCAGCGAGGTTGGCGGGGACCGTGAGGATGTCCGACAGGTACATCGAGAGAGGATCGGTCTTTTCACCCAGGCGGAATGCAACCGTGGGCATCGTCGGACCGGCAAGAAGGTCGACTTCAGAGAAGAGGCGTTGGAAATCATCCCGCACCATCTGTCGTGCAGCCTGTGCCTTCGCATAATACTTGCCGTAGTACCCGGACGAGAGAGCAAACGTACCGAGCATGATCCGTCGCCTGACCTCAGCACCGAAACCGGTACCTCTTCGGTCAGAGTATGACTCGTGCCAGGTCTTCCTGGTGTCAGCGGGTGGTCCGTACCGAACACCATCGAAGCGTGCAAGGTTAGAGGAGGCTTCGCTCATGCAGATGACATAATACGCGGCAAGCGCGTAGGCCATGCTGGGCATCCGGCAGGTCACTATCTCGGCACCCATACCTTCTAACCGCTCTATGGCATCCCATACGACAGATGCAACCTTCGGGTCCACCCCTGAACCAAAAAATTCTTCAGGGACGCCGATCCGGCACCCTGCTACCTTCGCGGCAGGAGTATGAAGATACGGCCGGTCGGTCATGGTAGCGTCACGTGGGTCGTACGCTGATATGACTTTCAGCAACAGGGAAACGTCCTGTACGCTCCTGGCCATGGGACCGATCAACTCGAGGGAATTGGCATAAGCGACAAGCCCGTACCGGGAAACGCGTCCATATGTGGGCTTCATGCCGACAATGCCGCAGAAGGCACTTGGACACCGGATTGACCCCCCGGTATCGGTCCCAAGAGCTATGGGGACCATTCCGGCGGCCACGGCGGCGGCACTTCCCCCGGACGACCCGCCTGGCACCCGGCTGATATCTGCCGGGTTGAGCGTCGGGCCGAAGGCACTGTTTTCAGTGGTCGTACCCATGCCGAACTCGTCCATGTTGGTCTTTCCGACCAGGGCACACCCTTCCCTGAGTATGCACGATATGACATGGGCATCGTAGGGTGGGATATACCCCTCAAGGATCGCCGACCCGCAGGTGGTGGGTATACCTGCAGTGGATATATTGTCCTTGACGGCCAGAGGGATTCCAGAAAGACTGCCTTCACCGAATGGTACGTCATTCCGGGTGGTTATGAAGGCATTGTACCGGTCTTTAGGCTCGAACCTGAATACCTGGTCCACTACATCACCCGGGGTGCTTTAAAGTACCCGTCCTCACTGGAAGGGACATTGGAAAGGACGAGCTCCCGCGGAAGTGATTCCTGTACGTCGTCCTCCCTGAGTATGTTGACCTCGCCCGTGTTGTCATACTCCACCCCGGAGACCGTGTCCAGGACATCGAAGTACCTGAGAATGGTGGTGAACTGATGAGCAAACAGTGCCTCTTCCTCCCTCGTCAGGGTGATATCTGCCAGGGAGGCTACGGAAATGACATCTTTTTCGGTGACCACGGCTATTCCACCCTCTTCAAGTGATTTACATAGTCTTTCAACGAGGTTTTATAACCGTTATGTCGTGCCAGCCGCCTGATACAACTCCAGATACCGCTGCCGTATTGCATGGCCTTCTTCTCGTACCCTGCGATATCAACAGGCATATACCGCTTTGCAACCTCGCGGAGGGGATATTTTCGGGTACCACCCCTGATCTTTTCGTGGGCAGGGATCTCATGAGCGGCGCGCACAACCCTGACGTCAAGGTAGGGGAGAGAGAAATAACAGCCAAAATAAGCTGCAATGCTCTGGTCCCGTTCAACCTGGTGAATGATCCCGTGAAGGTCCCTGTCAAGGTCCGTTGCCAGGTCGGATGATGAAAGATACCGGGAATAGCCTCCGAACTGTTCATCCGCACCCTGCCCGCTCAGGATACGCTCATGCCCCAGATCATGTGCAAAACGGGCGATAAAAAACTGGGTGGCCGCAATACCTATGTCGACCGGGTTATCAGTGGCCGAAAGCCGGACTATCAGGGGGAGGTGTTCCTCAACGGTCTGGTCATCCAGTATGAGGGGGTCGCACTTCAGTCCGAGCAGCGATGCAACCTCCAGGCCATGCCGCATGTCGTGCGATTCCGCAAACCCAACCGTAATACAGGGGAGGCCGGCGAGCACGGCGACGAGTGCCGAGTCCACCCCCCCGGACAGCGCGGTCACCCCGTATCCGCTTCGCAGCTCCACTGCGTCACAGATCGCCTCTTCAAGAGTACTCTCTCCAGGGTCAGGTGCGATCCGGAGATCCGGCATGCCTTCACAGGAGATGGTCCCGGGGGGGCAACTCCCAGGGATCACCCCAAACCAGTCTCTTGCCCTGCAGGTGTCGTCTTCGAAAAAAAACTCCCCTTCAACTCTTTCAATCCCATCAGGTCTTTCGCGGACAAGTGTCCCGAACTGCACCTCCGACAGCACCTGCCCATCGAGTCTGGCCCAGCCCCGCAGCACCATGATACTCCTAAGATAGCTGTCCTCAAGAGGATACAAACATACTCCGTTACCTGCCAGGAGCCGGGAGATTTCTCAGTCATAATCTC
>CASGHA010000078.1 GCA_949319355.1 uncultured Methanospirillaceae archaeon
AAAAGATGGTCTGCGAGTACGAGGACCCGTACATCCTCATCACCGACCGACGGCTCTCCTCGATCAAACAGATGGTCCCCATACTGGAACTGGTTGCCGCAGAGGGCAGGCCGCTCCTCATCATTGCCGAGGACGTTGACGGTGACGCCCAGACCGCCCTTATCCTGAACATCATCCGGGGCGCCCTTAAGGTGTGTGCTGTCAAAGCCCCCGGATATGGTGACGAGAAGAAGGCAGTCCTCGAGGATATTGCGATCCTGACCGGCGGCGAGGTCATCTCGGAGGAAAAGGGCATGAAAATAGAGAACGTCGGAAAAGCCCAGCTCGGACGCGCCCATGTTGTCAGGATCGACAATGAGAAGACCCTTATTGTCGGTGGCAGGGGTGATAAAAAGGCCGTGGATGAGCGGATGGCCCTCGTCCAGTCCCAGGTCAACATCGCCGACAGTGAGTACAAGAAGGAGGACTTAAAGAAGCGTCTTGGAAAGCTCGGCGGCGGCGTTGCCGTCATAAAAGTCGGGGCGGCTACGGAGACCGAGCTCAAGGAAAAGAAGATGCGGATTGATGACGCCCTCAATGCAACGAAGGCGGCTGTCGAGGAGGGGGTCGTCGTAGGTGGCGGAATCACCCTGTTCCAGGCAATCCCGTCCCTTGACACGGTCGTGTTCAACGACGACCGTGACATCGGGGTATCGATCGTCAGGAGGTCACTTGAGGAGCCTGTCCGACAGATCGCGAAAAATGCCGGTATCGAAGGGGCCGAGGTCATCGCCCGTATCCGGGCTGAGAACAAGCCCTCGTTCGGGTACAACGCCAAGACCGACCACTACGAGGACCTCAATGCCTCGGGAGTGATTGACCCTGCAAAGGTCGTGCGGGTCGGTCTCCAGAACGCCGGGTCCATCGCAGGGCTCATCCTCTCGACTGAAGTTGTCGTTGCCGATTTTGACGATGAAAAAGACAAGAAGTCGGCGGCAATTATCATATAATCCATTTTTTTCGGGCCCTGTATAAAAGAAAAAAGTAATCCAAGATCGTTGCGATTCTATTATTATCAGTTTTCTGGATCAGCCCTGCTGCCCGGATGACTAGGCAAAAATAGTATATCCATGAAGATCCTGACCAAATCTCTGTTAATAGCGGGTATCTGTGTCGCGCTCCTGATAAGCTTACTCGTAGTGTACACAGCGTTCGTCTTTGTCGGGACATTTTCCAATTTTGAAAAACAGGACGAGCAAAAGAAGGCAGAGGTAACTCTGACGGTGCTCGGTCATGAGGTGTCAGGACTGCAAAAAATTGCATATGACTGGGGGCCCTGGGACGATACGTACCAGTTTATCCAGGACAATAATACGGAGTATGCGGAGAAGAACCTGAATCAGGAAACCCTGAAGAACCTCAACATCGACTATATGCTTTTTTTCAGCCAGAACAGCTCCCTGGTGTATGTCGCCGGATATGACCCTGAATCGGGTGATCCCGTTCCGCTGAAACCTGATGTCCATGATGTCATCACCTGGAACTGGGCCGCCATTTCCGAAGGGAATGGCACTTCGGGGGTAATAACGACAGGCCCCGAGTCTTATTTCCTCGCCAGTTCTCAGATCGTTCAGAGTGATTTTGGCGGCGAGCGAAGGGGGACGATGGTCCTCATCCGCCAGATTACCGGTGACCAGGTTGCCCTTTTGCGTGAACTGACGGGCCTTACCCTTGACATCGTTCCCTTAGGATCCAGACAAGTCCCCGCTGAGGTCCTGGGTAAGGGAGTAAAGGCCTTCTCAGTACCTGTGGATGACCAGGTTATCACGACGTATGTGAATGTACCCGGAATCGATGGTGAAAATGCGTTCTGCTTCATTATCACGTCTTCCCGTTCAATCTATAATAGCGGTCTTTCTTCCATCTACCTCTTTGTTTCAGGGCTGATAGTAACGGCAATAGCCTGCCTCGCGCTCATGATGTACCTTCTGAGGATGAAGATCTTCAGAAGGCTTGCAGAGTTTTCAACTAAGATGGAGGAAATCGGGGCTTCCAGAAATTTCCAGCTCAGGGTCGATGACTCCGGTGATGATGAGATCTCTCATCTGGCCGGTTCATGCAACTCGATGATCGGGGCCCTTGATACTGCAGCAGGTGACCTGAAACGAGCATATGAACGGACCCGGCTGTACCTGGACGTGTTGCTGTACGATATAAACAACAACGCAATGGCAATAAACGGATTTGCCTCGCTCCTCGAAAACAGCTCCGAGGAGGAGTCAAGGGAGATCATCAGTCAGATAAAGAAGGTGATAAATGATTGTACCGGGACAATAGGGTCTGTCGAGACGTATGAAAATCTTTCCAGGAGGACCCCGGTTCTGGCTTCGGTGTCTGTTGACCGGATTTTCGAGCTTTCAATGTCCGGGTTTGCCCGTTCACGTGTCAAGGCAGCAATGACCGGTTTGTATGTAGAGGCCGATGACCTCCTCTCGGTACTGGTCTCGCATCTGATCAGGAATAGCTTTGAGGCAGGCGGCGATACGGTTGAGGTTTCCCTCTCCGCCCGGGAGATCCCAGGAGGCAAGGTCGAGATCTCCGTCGAGGACACCGGCCCTGGCATCCCTGATACGATGAAAGAGGCAATATTCCAGCGGTTCTCAGATCAAGGGAGTTTCCGGGTGAGTAACGGTCTGGGACTTAAGATCGCCAGAATCCTCATGGACTCGTACGGGGGTTCGATCCGTGCCGAAGACCGCGTCCCAGGGTCTCAGGGCATTGGGGCGGCGATCAGGTTATGCCTTGTGCAGGCACACCCCGGCATCCCGACAAAGGGTAAAAAGGATTGAAATTCAGGTATATCGTGGCAAAAGGGCTCCACTAACCAAAAAAAGATATCAGGGCTTGTTGGTTACCTTCTCTTTTTCAAGTGACATCCTGTTTTCGAGGCTCGATATGACCTGTTCTATGTAATAACGCATCTGTGAGAGGTCCTTGGTATTGTCAGGGTCAGGGAAGGCCACGGTATTGGCCAGGAGTCCGTCGGCATCTCTGTAATATCGTATTGCGGTTACATAGTCCTTTTTTATCGAGAGGTTGGCCGCCTCGACCAGGGCCTGGCCGGCAACGTTCAAGGAGGCAGTATAGTTCAGGTACTGCACCTGGAGTTTCTGGTTCTGGGGTTCCTTAAGTTCAGTCATGGGCTCTATCTCGTTTGTGGCGTTCTGGGTGACCATTACGAGACGCTTGGACTGAACGAGGACATCGGGGAAAGCCGGCGGAATGTCGCCTATGACACTGCTCCCGGCGAGGGCGATGGTAAGTCTTGAAATCGTGTCGGAAAGAGCCCTGCTTGATGCGTCATACACGATGAGGAAATCCGTATCGGTCGCCGTGCTGACCTTTTGAGTATGCGTCGGAGTGACTTTGGTTGTGTTTCCCTGCGACTGGTTCACCCGTGGAGTGGGGGTTTCAACCGGTGGGAGGGGTGTCTCAAGGGGAATTTCAGTTGGTTCGGGAGTTATCGGTTCAAGTGTTGGGGGCGCTGTCGGCTCGGGCGTGACTGTGGGAGGTGCCGGGGTGGTACATCCCGCTGCCAGGATCAGGAATACCAGGAACCCGGATACAAGGGCGATGCCTGCTTTTTGTGCAATCATAGAGAAGGGATGGTATTTAAAGAGTATTTGAAGGTTGCTCTTTTCATACCCGGGGATCTTTCCGGGGAGCCGGGGATGTCAGCATCCCTGTTATGCTGAAAGATTCAAGTGTCTTTAGGGCTATCTTTGTATAAAAATGGGACCTTCACGGAAACAGCCCTGATGGTTTCACCTCTGTTGGAGAAGGTCCCGGGATGAAGAGAGTACTATCATGAACAAGGATGATGCGATAGCCCGCAACCTTCTTATCATTCTGATAATTGCAGTTGTTGTCGTCGTTGTGGCTGTAGGTGCGGTCCTGTTCCTCACACAGCCTCAGATGCAGAAAACACCTTCCATGAAGGCGATGGTTGACGTTTCGGGTAACACTCTGTATGTCTACCACGACGGTGGCGACCCACTCCAGAAGGATCTGACGGTTGTTAGGGTAAATGGTGCACCGGTCGCTGCCGAAAGGCTGAGCTTCCTGCATGGCCAGGACTGGCCCTGGACTCCGGGAAAAACACTGAAAATCGATTATCCCGGCCCTGACAAACCCGGAAGCCTGGACATCGTGTGGAAAGCAGGAGGCAAAGAGGTAGTTGTCTATAGTTATTCAATTACCCAGCCCGTGGAGACAAAAATCCCCGTGGTGACACTTACCGTACCGTCTCAGGCTACGACATTACCGACAGCGGTTCCCACAGGAGCACCAGGTACTCTCAGTGGGACGGTTCCTGTTGCCACTATCATCTCTGACGGGCGTCCCCAACCCCCGGCCGCCAACTTCATCGCAACCCCGAAAGCGGGCGACCCTCCCCTGACCGCACAGTTCAACGCTATCTCACAGGGATCCCCTACGACATTTCTCTGGTCCTTTGGAGATGGTGTAACGTCCACTGAACGGAACCCGGTCCACACGTACTACACTCCGGGTGCATACACGGTCAGTCTGCTTGTATCCGGACCCTATGGATCGGACCGGAAAACCGTTGACCGGTTCATCACCGTGGGAACACCCCCCGTGGCAGGCTTTGTCGCAACACCGCTGACCGGGCAGGCTCCGTTATCGGTCCAGTTCACAGACCTTTCCACGGGAGGGCCGACTTCATATGCCTGGAACTTCGGTGACGGGCTGGGATCGGTCGAACAGAACCCTGCCCACATCTATACCACCCCGGGGACATACTCGGTCAGCCTCTCG
>CASGHA010000079.1 GCA_949319355.1 uncultured Methanospirillaceae archaeon
GAAGGCGCACTCAAGATGAAGGAGATAAGCTATATTCACGCCGAGGGTTACGCGGCAGGGGAGATCAAGCACGGACCTTTTGCCCTCCTGTCGGAGGAGACTCCCGTGGTTGCCATATGCCCTCCGGGGACGAGCTACCCCGTTATGATCTCAAACCTGAAAGAGATGAAGGCGCGCGGGACACCTCTGGTCGTCATCGGGGTCGGAAAAGATCAGGACCTTTATGATATCGCCGATGTCTATATCCCTCTCCCGGAAACCGACCCGTTTATTGTGCCCGTCACGGCAAGTATCGCCCTCCAGCAGATCGCGTACTTCACAGCAGACGCCCTGGGAATGGACATCGACAAGCCAAGAAACCTTGCCAAAAGCGTCACGGTGGAATGACCTGCAAGGCGTTTTTTAAATGGTCTCCCGAAGGAATGCCTCGTAATCCTGGGATATCCGGTCCCAGTCATATTTTTTGGCTACGCCCATGAGACGGTCAGGGTCGGGCGGGTGCGTTGTCAGAGCGCTGATCCCCTCTGCAAGGCTTTGAGCGTCATCGTAGTAGGATATGGCGTCCCCAAGTTCCTCCTCGATCGCCGGCATTCTGCTGGAAAGGACCGGGACGCCGCATGCAAGGTAATTGAATATCTTCCCTCCGACGGTGAAGAGGTTCTTTTTCATGGCCTTCAGAGGGTTGAGCCCTACGTCCATGGCAGAGATATACCATGAAAGGTCCTCGTAGGGGACCTGCCCGGTGAAGACCACCCTGTCGGTGACACCACGTTCCATGGCACGCTTCCTTATGAGTTCGCCGTAGTCGGTGAAGAGCCCCGGGCCGACGATGAGCAGGGTCACGTCGAGGGATGGCATGGTGTCAACAATCGTTTCAAGGTCCACCCAGTGTTCGAGGGAGCCGACGTAGCCGATTACCGCTCCTGACAGGCCCAACCTTTCTTTGGCCTCGTCAGCGGGATGACGGATAAATGCCTTGTTTGAAACTCCATTTGGTATTATCCTGATATTATCGGCCCCTATATCCGAAAGGTGTCTGGAAAACGCCGGGGTAACGGTAATGACCCCTTTTGACCTCCTTACGGCAAACCTGACGATTGACCTGACGGTCTTCTGCACGATATGCCCGATAAACGATCCGGGATAGTAGACCATTGCTGACTCCTCGAGGTGGTCAAGGTAGTCGAAAACAACAGGAACACCTGAAAAGGTGGCAAGAGCCGCAGGAAGGATATTACTGGCGGTCACCAGTTCGATTCCCTCCTCCCTGACCGTTTTTCGGATAGTCCATAAATGAAGGGGGGCCGATAGAAGATAGTACAGAGACGGGTCCTCGACGGGCACTCCGGGTGTCCTGACCAGCCGGCACCTGGTAGACCGTTCAGGGAGTCCAGTGAACCTTGCAAGCTTGAAATGGACCACGAAAACCCGGTTTCTCTCTGCAATCCTGTCGAATATAAAATTGAGGCGATTTGGGACAGGATGGCGGGTCCAGTCTGTTGTCGGGATGACAAGGAGGTTCAGGGGTCTTTCCCGCCCTTCACGATACGGCTCATCCGGTCCTGAAGCCTTTTTCATGCCCTTTTGTCACTTCCTGCGTGGTCCTACACGTTCCATTCCTTATGTGACATGGCGGTTATCCAAACTTCCGGTCATATCCCTCAGGGACTTCATGGGGTGTTTCCCAGGACCTCATGACCCTATGAGAACCGCTCCCCCAGGGCAAGCCCGCCCGGTCAGGGGGGGAAATCCGTTCGTTTCCTGAAGAATAGCCAGGTGCTTTACTATATCACTTGTATCCACGCATTTTTCCGGGTTCGCTATGACAGTTGTGTATAATTCTAACAGCTCCGAAAAGGACCGGGTCCGGGGGCCTCCTTTCTCTACTTACCATGCTGCCCGGTACGGATCTGACCCAACCCGCCCTTGCTCGAGGTGACGGGTTTTTTACCATCAGATCCCGATATAATAACAGTATCTGAATACAGGTTGATGGTATGACAGGGCTGTTTTCCAAAAAGAATATCCTGGTGTTCACAGTCATCGTTCTCGGGCTTATATCGCTTGTCGCATTTGTTCTAAGAATCCAACCGGTCTTTGTCCTGGGTAACAACGATGTGCTCTCCTTTGCCGGGAGCGATGACCCGATGTATAACCTGCGTCAGATTGAGCTGATGCTGTCCCGGTTCCCGGGGTATGCCTGGTTCGACCCGATGACTCTCTACCCTGAAGGACAGAGTATCCACTGGGGTCCGCTTTTCACTATCATCAGCACCGTGGCGGTCATGGTCGCCGGGGCTCATACCCGGCCTGAGATCATCTACGCTGCCCTCCTGGTACCGCCGGTCATGGGGGCCATCATGGTCCCGGTCGTTTTCTGGCTTACAAAGAGAATTTCCGATGGTATATCCGGGCTTTTTGCAGCAGCATTCATCGCGGTTGTGTCAGGGCAGTATTTCTATCGATCATACTTCGGATACCTCGACCATCATATCGCCGAGGTCCTCTTTTCAACACTTTTTGTCCTTGCCTATGTCATAAGCCTTCAATACATCAGGAAAAACCCAGTCTCCCTCAACCGTCGGGAAAGCCTTGGCAAGCCCGCTATATATGGCGCCATCGTCGGGATCACCTTCCTTCTCGGGCTGTATGTGATGACTACCATGCTGATGTTCGCCCTTATCGTGGCAATCTTCACGCTGGTACTGTTCATATGGGACGCCTATCACCGACGCCAGAGTGACGGGCTTCTCCTGCTCAACCTGGTCCTTTTCATCGTTGCGTTCATCGGCTTCTTTGCCATCGGTATCCGTATGCCCGGGACCCAGCTCGATTTTTACACCATCGGCCAGCCGGTCGTGTTCCTCGTCATACTTGCCGGGACGGTAGTCCTGTGGCTCCTGCAGCGGGTCCTATCAGGGAAGTCCCCTCACCTCTACCTTGGTTCACTGATCCTCGCCGGGCTTGCCATTCTCGGGGTCCTTTCTATTGCTGCTCCGGAGTTCTTTTCAACATTTATAGGAGGATTTACCCAGTTCTTTGGACAGAACGCGTATGCGCTGACCGTACAGGAAGCCCGTTCCTGGACGCTCGACGATGCTATGAGAGTATTCCAGGTCGGGCTTGTCCTTATGCTCGCCGGGTTCGTTGTCCTGATTTTCAGGATGAAACGTGAGGTAAGGGCAGACTACCTCTTCATTTTCATCTGGGCACTGATGATCCTCTATGCGACAATCCAGCATGTCAGGTACGAATATTACCTCGCGGTGCCTGTATCCGTCCTGGCCGCCCTGTTTGTCGGGTATGCTCTCGAAAAGATCCCGGTAGTGAGGCGGTTCAACCAGGCCCTCGACGGCGAAACAGAGCCG
>CASGHA010000080.1 GCA_949319355.1 uncultured Methanospirillaceae archaeon
CACGATATCCTCAACCAGCTCTCGATCCTCAGGGCCTATCTCACCTTAGCCAGGGAACGGACGAAGGACCCCGGCCTCCTCCAGAACCTCGACAAGGGAAACCACGTCGCCGACGTCATCCAGTGGCAGATCGAGTTCACCCGGAACTACCAGGACATCGGGGCCCAGAAACCGAAGTGGCAGGACCTCCGGGCTGCGGTCGACTCGGCGATACACCAGCTGGCGCCCATCGGGATGGAGATCACCTGCAAGGTAGAGGACGTGGAGATATTTGCCGACCCCGTGCTCGAGAAGGTCTTCTACAGCCTCATGGAGAACTCGCTCTTCCACGGGGAACACGTGACCCGTATTGATATCTCGGCCAGCGAAACGGAGAACGGACTTTCGATCGTCTACGAGGACAACGGTGTCGGCGTCCCTGCCGAAGAAAAGGAGAAGCTCTTCCTGAAAGGGTACGGGAAGCACACGGGGCTCGGGCTCTTCCTCTCGCACGAGATCCTGTCCATTACGGGCATCATGATCAGGGAAAACGGCCAGTACGGAAAGGGTGCCTGGTTTGAACTTACCGTTCCGGGCGGGTCGTACCGGTTTGTTGAAAGGAGCACGGTGAGGAAATAGACCGCCGGCCAGGAAAAAGAAATTGTTTTCAGGGCGCCAGGACCGGTCTCAAAGATGATCAGGTCATCCTTCTCCCCCCGGACGCTGTCATGGCCGTCGGGAAGGTACGCCTGATGCTATTGTCCCTTGCCGGGGTTGATACCGGGGTCATCATTACCGATACCGTGGGCAGGGCTTTTCACGGGCCAGCCAGGCAGTGTGCCGGAGGGAGCGGAATGGACGCAAGACGCGATTTCCAGGGAGACATGGACCTGATTGGCCATAAACTGGAGATCACCAAGGAGGCTGTCGTCGATGAAATCACAGGGTTTGCAGATTTCCTCATGGGTGAAAGGAACAACGGGTTCCCTGCCGTCATCTTCCGAGGCTGCGGCATGTGGAAAGGGCATGACGATTTGTTGCACCACGAGGACGGGGGCCTTATACGAAAGCTGCTGAAAAACAGGCCTGGAAAAAGGGTTTTAACGGTCAGCACTCATCATGGTCATGCAGTACCGCTCCAATATCCGCCTGGCTGACCATTGAGGCATACCGGGCAAGGACTCCGCTGCACTTTTTGCTGATGACCTTGTGTTCCCTGCGGCGCTTTTCCAATTCATCCGGGCTTACGAGAAGGTCGACCCGGTCTTCATAGAGGTCGATCCTGATCCGGTCACCTTCCATGACCAGTCCTATCGGGCCTCCCACAGCCGCTTCAGGAACAACATGGCCAATGCACGGGCCCCGGGTCCCCCCGGAAAACCTCCCGTCGGTTACCAGGGCGACCCGGGTCAGGCCCTGCCCCATGACCGCCGATGTCGGAGACAGCATCTCGGGCATCCCGGGAGCCCCTTTCGGGCCCTCATTCCTGATGACGATGACATCTCCCTCATGGATGCTGCGCTTCAGGATGGCCTCCATGGCAGCCTGTTCCCCTTCGAACACCCGTGCCGGGCCCTCGTGCCTCCACATCGGTTCATCCACCGCCCCGCACTTGATGACGGCGCCATCGGGTGCAAGGGAACCCCTCAGGATTTTCAGGCCCCCGGCGGTATGCACCGGTGAGTCTGGCGATGTGATGACGTTTTCATCCCTCACCGGAGAGTCCCGGGCTATGGTCCTGGTCGGCTTTCCCGATACATTGGGCACATCCTCAAGGACAGGGAGAAGGCGGTTCATCACCGCCGGTACGCCACCGGCACGGCAGAGGGCGGCCATGGAGTGCGGGCCGGCGGGCTGCATGTTGCAGAGGTGGGGGATGGCCCGTGCTATATCGCGGAAGAGGTCAAGGGACAGGGCCACCCCGGCTTCCCGGGCGATGGCCATGAGGTGCAGCACGGTGTTGGTCGAACCCCCGAGCGCCATATCCACCTTTATGGCGTTTGCGAAACTTTTCTCCGTCAGGATATCGCGGGGCAGGACATTTTCCCTGACGAGGGTGATGATCCGCTCCCCGCTTACCCGTGCGATCCTCAGTTTTTCAGCATCGACAGCAGGGGTTGCTGCACACCCGGGCATTGACATACCGAGCGCTTCCGTCATGCAGGCCATCGTGTTGGCCGTGTACAGGCCCTGGCAGGAGCCGCACCCGGGCATGGCGGCGCACTCCAGGCGGCACAGGTCTGACTCGCTCATGGCACCGGCTGCGTGTTTTCCCACTGCTTCGAAAATATCGACCAGAGACAGTTCCTTCCCGTCCAGGTACCCGGAAAGCATCGGCCCGCCCGTAACGACAATGGTGGGGATATTGAGACGGGCTGCTGCCATGAGCATCCCGGGGATGATCTTGTCGCAGGTCCCGATGCAGACCAGCCCGTCAAAGCAGTGGGCCTGTGCCATCAGCTCGATGGAATCCGCGATATTTTCCCGCGAGGGAAGGGCATACCGCATACCGTCATGCCCCATCGCAATCCCGTCACATATACCGATGACCCCGAACTCGAACGGCACGCCTCCTGCCGCTGAAATACCCTCCCTGACTTTGATAGCAAGGTTCCTCAGGTGGACATGTCCCGGGACGATATCGCTCCACGCATTGGCAATCCCGATAAACGGGAGGTTCATCTCGCGATCCGTTACCCCGAGGGACCTGAGGAGCGCCCGGTTGGGAGCGCGTTTCGTCCCCTGTTTTACTTCGTCACTTCTCATCATACCGCGATCAGTCCTGTCTTACACAACCTCTTGCCGGGCCCTGGAACGTCATGACCGTCCCCTGGTAATTGTTTCAGATGAACATCCCAATAGAGACTCCCGGGAAATGAAGATACCGCCAGGTTCACCTGGTGGTTCACTCCGGGCCGGCCTCCTCTTCATCCGTTCCAGAAAGGCTTTTCAGGCATTTAAGGTCATCGAGGATACTCCCCGCCTCATCCGCAGTCACCTGGGCCTCCCGGGACGACTCATCAGCATAGGCACGGTATCGCCGGGCCTACCTGGATATCGGTATTCATGAAATCTTCATCAAGAAAACAGAGGGGGCCTGTTCCACCGGGCCCGGCAGAGGGATTGAATTGTTAGTGCAGGACCGGCCCTGTTTCTGCCGGAGGTTATAAATTCCGTATAATCAGGCATAACCCCGTGGGACTCAGGCGGCCCGGACTTCTTATAAGAGAGCTGTTGGAAGGTGACTGACCAATTCCAACCCTTGATTCCGCAGAGAAGAAAGAATTATTCAGTACCCGTTATTCAGGGTCACGAACCGATCCGGCACATCAGGTACCTGATTAATGATATCTGACAAATATGCAGAGTTACCTGTTTAAACCAT
>CASGHA010000081.1 GCA_949319355.1 uncultured Methanospirillaceae archaeon
CGGGAAAGAGCAGGCGATCTGGGATCAGCTGCAGACGCAGATCGAGGTAAAGGGTCTGACAATCCGGAAGGGGGTTATCCAGGACGCGAGCTTCATCACCGCCGATCCCGGCCATGCACCGGCGGACACGCCCCGGGGAGAGGAGGCCAAGACCCGGCGGAGCCGGGACGGCACCTGGGCAAAGAAAGGGAAAAAGTCGCACTTCGGGTACAAATTGCATATCATGATGGACAAAGAGCATCAGCTCATCCGGAGAATGGAGACCACTACCGCATCGCGGCACGACAGCCAGGTCGACCTCTCTCGTAAGGAGGAGACGGTTTACCGGGACAAAGGGTACTTCGGGGTAAAGCCTCAGGCTTCTATGGACAAGACGATGCATCGCGGCACGAGGGGACACCCGTTATCGATCAAAGAGGAGCGGAGAAACCGGGCGATCATGCGGACCCGATCACTCGTGGAACGGCCGTTTGCGGTGATGAAAAGGGTGTATCGTGCCGGTCATATGCTGGTCACCACCGTGGCCCGGGTCCATTGTAAAAACCTCTTCTCCTGCTTTGCCTTCAACCTGCAGCAGCTCCGTACCGTCAACTTGCCCTCCTCCTAGCTGTAGCTCTCGAAAGAGAGGGGAAAAGAACCGGAAATTTAGGAAATTCGGGAGAAAAAGGGGACCTTAAACCGGGGAATTAGGCCGTAATCGGAGGGTAGGAGGAAAAAAGAGGGGATAATCGGAATCCTCTGAAGACTCATCGGGAAATCACAACGTCTGAATATGGAGCCCTTTTTGACTGCACATCCCGAACTGCACGACGGGATATATCCTGGCTTGCTGAACTAAATATCGTGGTTGTGAAACGAAACGGAAGGTTATTACGGTATACTCTTAATCTGGTGTTCCTGTCATTAAGGACAAACCGTGGACAATAATCAACAACAAAAGATGATCCTTGCTTTTGAAAATGTCGTATTTTGGGATTAAATTTCAGAAAATGTCAAAATTTCCATCCTATTTGACCATCAGTTGCGAACAATGTTGCAGACAAATCGCGGACATTTTCACAGGACCTCTCCATTGAGGAAAATGATAGATAGCGACTGAAAATAAAAGCCATCAAAGATTTGCAACGGTATAGGGAGGTGATCGCGGACACAATGCGGACACCGGTATATCCACCATTTACTCCTACCGAACGTAAAGTGGGAACTGCCTGGTTCTGCAGAGTCAAAGGATATCTCTCTCCCACTCAAGAGAATCATTTGCCTGTGGGATATCACGTGCTGACATATTACAGAAGGTCGGTCTTCCTTCCTGGAATTCTTTCCCGGGGCGGAACAGTTACGAAAAATAACTTCAAATCCTCGTGCTGATGCGTGGTATCCGGGATATATCGAAAAAAATTAAAAAATGAACCAGGGGATTCAATCACAGACTATACCCGATTGTTGGCACGCGCCAGACGGATCATACACATAACAATGTTCATGGCATCTTGGTCCCTGGGGAGCCACTGTCGGACTTCCCTGGTAATGCCCTGTCCACTGGCTGCTCAGTGACGTCCAGTCGAAAGAATCCCCACCGGTGGTCTGGCTGGGTAAGCACCCGCAGGTCATGTTGTTCGTGAATACCGTCTGGAAATACCCGTTTCCACACGGGGGACTGTTGGCACAGGCACAGCTGAGGACGGTCGTCCCATACTTCTTGTCACAGGCGTTCCGGCAGGCGTTGGTCGGGAATACCGCTTCGGTGTCCTTGCTCCCGGCTGACGAGGCCGTCTTCTGGTTGCAGCTCAGGTAGCAGGCCTGGCACTCCGAGGTGGCCGTCCAGGACTGTGCACCTGTTGGAGTCGGGGTGGGGGTCCATGCGTACGCACCCGTCGGTGTCGGCGTCGGCGTCCAGGAGGCCGAGGCCGGCGGGCATTCGCAGTATTCTATGCAGGTGTCGGTGTCAAGCTTGCATTCCGGAGTAACGCCGTTCGGGCACTCCATTCCCGAACCGAGCGGGAGGCGGACCCACTGTTCGAATTCGTCCTTGTACATCGTCTGGATGGACGTTACGGGGCAGGCATCGATGTCGTACGAGAGCGGCCCGCTGTCAACGCAGCTGCAGTAGGTCCTGCATGGGTCATTGTTGTCGCTCGTGCAGAGCATGGTCTGGCCGAACGCACATGCGTGCAGGGGTCCCGCCCCGGACGCATAGCAGTCATACCCGCCGTTCACGTTCTGGTAGCAGCTCTGGTAACCGTTCGGGCAGCTGATCGTCCCCCGGTTGATGCAGGGCTGGTTGTTCTCGTCAACGCAGTCCATCACGCATCCGGCATTTCCTTCGCACTGGTCGATACAGGTCTTGCAGTCCAGCTGGAACGGCGGTATGCAGGGCTGTCCGCCCTCCGTGCAGTCAAGTGCGCAGTCCACATTCGTGCCGCAGTTCCTGACGCACGACGTGCAGTCGTCCGTGAAGGTCGTGATGCACGGGCGGTTGTTTTCGTCAATGCAGCTCAGCTGGCAGGCGGTGTCGGCACCACAGCGGGCAAGGCACGCATTACAGTCTTCTTCCGGACATCTGCAGGCATTGTCGATCAGGCACTGCGAGTAGTAGTTCGTGACACCCTCAGGGGTTGTTTCACCCGATGCCCTGGCACGGTCGAGGCAGTACCGGCACTTCATCGAGCCTTCGAAGGTCCCGGTGCACCCGAGATAGCACTCCATCCGACCCACGATGCTCGCCTCGTCCGTCCCCTGGTTGCAGTCGATAAGACAGCTGCTGCAGTCACCGAACGGGGTCACCGTGGGAGTCACCGTCGGGGTGCGGGTGCGGGTCGGGGTCCGCGTCATGATGGTCTTCGTTGTCGTCGGTGTGTCAAACGGCCGGTAGGGCGTGACACGGGTGGTCACCGTCCGGGTCGTTGCCGGCTGCTGGACGGCCTGTGATTCGCACGGCTCGCATGTCCGGTTAAAGGAGAGCATCCTGCTGACAAGCACCCGTGCGGCCTCCTGCTCGTGGTATTTCTGCTCGGAGTAGACCTTCCCGATGTAGGAGTCCTTCTGCCATGCGGACGGGTCGCCGTACAGGTATACCCTGCCGCAACCGAGGCCGTTGACCCCGATGGCAACCGGAAGGCTCCCTTCCGGCTGGATCACCGGTGAGTACTTCGTATTCTTCGGGGAGGTGAAGGTCGTGCTGTCGCCCCGTACCAGCCAGTCCACAGTTTCGGGCACGATGGAGAGCCCGTGGAAGTATGCGAACGTATTGGACTTCATCTCCGGCTTCAGGTTCCCTGCAGGGAGCCAGATGTCGGGCGGTGTCCCGGTAAAGACCTGCGTCGCGGCGTTATCAGAGTCCATCAGGTCAAGGACGCTGCCTGATACCTTGCCCTCGGTAAACCTTCCTTCGACATGGATGCCCTCGAGGAGGTCGTTGATGACGTCGGCAGAGGCATAGGTCGTCTTCATGTCGCCGGTATAGGTCGTCCTGTCCTTTCCGCCCATGAACTGCTGGGCCATGACGAGCAGCGTGTTACCCCTGAGGACAAAGCAGGCTATTGCCTCCTTTTCATCTTTCGTGAAGTATACCGGGCCGTTCTTCCCCTTGTCGGGCTGGGCGACGATAAAAAGGTCTGCGTTTACAAGGTCGGCAGCGGCAATCGGCCTCTTGGTGATGACACTGACCTCGTATCCCTGTGCCCTCATGTCCTTTACCCAGTCCTGCCAGTCGAAGATCCTGGAGTTCGAGGACTTGTCAAGGTTCGATGACGTCATCCCGTCGACCTTAACCCGTTCGGCATGGCCAAGGTCGACGAGGATCCGGTATTTATGCAACGGAGGATCATCGGTCACGCACCAGGTCTCGTTCCACGGACATGGAACGGTCAGTATATTCCATGAAGCAAGGCTTGTCAGCGGCGTTGTCGTCGCTTCAAGATAACGTCCCGATCCTTTCCCTGATGGCCCCCCGCCTGAAAGTGCCGCCGTGACAATAGCACCGGTTACAACGACACACAAAACGAGGAACGTACACCACATCCCAACATTTCGTGCCATGCGGCTACATCACGAAGTCCGGCATATCTTTCTTTGCCAAGCGGCAATGGATGGCGTCAATAATGGTGGCTGAAAAAGGGACTATCTCATTATCTGAAAGGTATACCCGGTCAGATCCCAGAAAGAAACGCTATGCAATAACATAAATGGACGATGACCCGGCCACCTCGCTTCTCCGACTACAAAACCCCGTTCAGGGCATATCCAGGGAGGTTGCAGGTCCACTCCCAACTGACATGTTCACCTGCCCGGGTTCTCACGTCCCCGGTGCTGAGAACCACCCTGGCCTTCAGGTAACATGCCGTCCGAGGAAGTAGACTCCGACACAGATGACCCCGATAGAGACCGCCATCGCGAGCACGTCGAGGGATGTGGAGAACTCCATGGAAAGGACCCGCTGGAAGAGGTTCACGATGAGGACCATAATGATGACCTTGATGATCTTGTTCTTGAGGTCGTCGAGGGACTCGATGTCAAGGACCCCCCCGAACCGGTCCCCGGTCCGGGCAACATCGATTTCTGAAATGAACAGTTCATAGATGCCGAACGAGATGATAAGGAGGACAAGGGCTATCAGGTAGAAATCGACGGCGCCGATTATCCCGATGAGGATCCGTTCATGGGTAAGGTGGTGTTCGCCCACGCCGACGTACTCGACAAGGACCTGGAATACCTCGAGCGACCCGGCAATGAAGAGCACGAGAGCGCTCAACGCACTGCAGATTACCCCGAGCAGGACGAAGTACCGCGTGCTCCAGAGGTATCGTTCAAATACCCGTTCCACCGTGT
The DNA here is from genome assembly GCA_949319355.1 of uncultured Methanospirillaceae archaeon. GTDB lineage: Archaea > Halobacteriota > Methanomicrobia > Methanomicrobiales > Methanospirillaceae > KLAP105. The sequence goes on from CASGHA010000081.1 coordinate 4,828, forward strand.
GTTGCTGCCCGTGCCCCGGCTGACCTGCCTCTATGTCGTTGCCGGCTGGCGGGGAATCCTTCTCCGTCTCCATCTGAAGTATACCTATGGGAAGGAGCATGGTTCAATCCTTCCGATAAGCAATGATCACTACCACCTAAGTCCGGACCTCCGGCCAGACCCCCATCAGGAGAGAGGGGGGCATGCCGCAGGGAGCTCCCGGACATCTCACACAGACGGAACCGCCCGCAGTTCTGCCGTGTGTATCCCGCGTCTGGGGGCGTCACGGAAAGGAAAAACCCCGTACAGAGGTTTTTATAGAGAAACCTTATCGGGTCGCGGATACCACCCCTGTATTGTATGACAAAGAAAAACACTCTCGATACAACGCAGAAAAGCGTTGCAAACGATGCAAAGACCACAGAAGTAGTTCCAGCCACGAAGACTGTCAAGGGAAAGAAGAACCGGTAACCCCGGTTTTGTTCTGGTTTTACCTTTTCGGATTCCCGGACGCACCTTTAAACGGTGTCCGGGGACCCTTTCAACCCGGACGATACAACTCTTTCTTTGACCGCCTGTACAGGGTTCCGTCCTGACAACCAACCCATCGCATCCGGCTCAGGGTGGCCACGACGATCGGTTCTTTATCCCGGCACGACCGACCCACTCGTAACCGCCTGACGGGATTTTTGGAAAATACCATGTCGGAACGACCACGTATCAGCGAAGAAACGGTCATGACGCGGTGGCTTGCCCTCGAGCTGAAGAGGATGAACGAGGGGACCGTCGCTGCCAGGAAGGCGCTCGCAGAACTACTCAGCGAGCCGGTCCCGGCCACGATAACGAAGGGAGGCTAGGAGTACCGCTTTGACAGGGACGTCCTCGAAACAATCGCAGGGGCGGTTGACTCCCATACGAAACGCCACCTGAAACTTCCCGTACTGTTTTTTTTCGATACGGCGGTGACAGACAGCTGTTTCCTTGATGACGAGACCGCATTCCTGGCCCTGAAGCAGCTCGGAGAACTGTCGGAGATGCGACGGTTCGCAGACGGCAGGCTGTTCGTCGGAAAACCGATCGTCTATGCCATCGCCACGAAGTACAGGACCGCCGTTCAGATCGTCATGCGGTAGGAGTGTCCACCTGACCATCATGGGCCTGACCTCCCGGGCCAGGATGCCACGTGCACCGGGAAGATACAGACAGATTCCTCATGGTCAGGTTGTTCTTCCCCTTGAAAAGCTCTTCACCGGGATTCGGGAAACGTTCCCGACTGCTACCGCCGGCCCTTCAGGACCGTGCCTGTAACAGGTCAGGGGAGACGATCCACCCTTCGGCTGACACAGGACCGGGCGGCACGCCATATCCCTGCCGTCTCACCGTGTGTCCCCATGCCGCGGTCGCCGCACACAGGACGGCATCAAGGGCATCTCCCTGCACATCCCTCACACAGATCTCTTCCACCTGTCCCGTCATGGCGAGTGAGAAGCCGGAATATTCGGAAAAAGCTTGCCCGGCCAGGGCTTTCACGAGGTCTTCCCGTGCAGTCCGGCATGATGCGTCGGGTGTCTTCCGGACCTCGTGCTTGTACTTCCTGCCAGGAATGAACCGGCGGGCTACCAGGGCAGGGTAGGTCTCAAGCACCACCCCCATGCCCCGGACAGGCCGTTCGAAGGGGACCACCCTGCACTCCGCCAGGAAGAGACGGCTCATGACCTCGTACGCCATCTTTCCGACCGGGACATAGGCCAGGAGGAGCGGGCTTTTCGCCCCTGCACGCCGGTCGCATTCGCGGAGCGGCAGGCTCTGCCCCTTCGGGAGTTTCTCACGATAGGCATATACCGACTGTTCGAACCCTGTCCTGCCGAGCAAACGGACCCTGTGGCAGCAGTCCCGCCAGCCGGTTGCCCCGAGATACTCACAGAAGCCGCGGGGAAACGAGAGCGGAGCGTCAATTCCCGCGACCCAGGGACCCGTGGAAGCCAGGAGGTCTTCAAACCCGGAAAAAGACGAGTGGCAGGATATTGCATGAATAAACAACCGCCCGCGACGGTATTCTCCGGAAGCGATGACCAGCGGCTTTTTCGCAGACGGACGGCTCGTCACGTCTATCCCAAGGACTTTCATGAACAGGTGAACCCTCGCCAGGACCCATGCCGGGTGAAACGGCTACGGTTTTAGACCAGCCTCGGCGGTTTTTCCTCGACCACGAACTCGCAGTACTGGTCGCCCATCGCATAACAGCTCGTCTCGATGGCGGCCTGGTCGCTGCCGTTCCATGCTGAAAACACGGCGGTGAGGATTCCGGCATCGAGGGCACAGGCGGGCTTGCCAATCCGGGGGAGGTCGATGCACTCATAACAGTCGTAGATACGGAGCACGACCGGCTCATAAGACTCCACTTCGATCCTGCCGAGGTCCCTCGTCTTCCAGAATGCCTGGAGGTTCGCGAGGAAGACCCCAAAATCAGGGTCGGCTACTTCCTGGTACACCGCATGGCCGACCTGGAGGCCGGCCCGGTGGAGGAGCGGGTCGATCGACACCCCCTCCCTGATAAGGCTCACCCTGATACTCCTTAGTGTGAACCTGAAAAAGACGGACGCTGACGCACCTTTGGGAAAAACAATACCTTCAGGGAGGGGCAAGGGACCTGTTTCACGTTCCGGGCGTGTCGTCCCGCCGAGCAGGAAGGAATCGAGGTAGAAGACCTTTTTCCGCCGGTCAACGGGGTCAGGGCGGGAGCCGACAATCCCGGCCTCCGAGAGGTCCTTCAGATGGACCGATACGGTTGACTTCGCCTTCTGGCACCTTGAGACGATCTCATCGAATGAGAGGTCGCGGTCCTGGAGGAGGGAGAGGATCCTGACCTTGACCGGGCTGTCTATGGCGTGGACTCCTGAATCTGATGAGACAAGGTCAATCAGGCCCACTTCGGGAGCCCTGGAACAGGGGTCTGCCATGGTCGTTAGGGGCTTATGAATTCCTGACTGTTTGTTATGTCGCTATTCTTTAAATATTTAGTTCGCACACACTAAAACTGTTCGCATATGTTCGAACTTTATTCCGGGCTGGCCGCATAGCGTATACCAGAGATCGCCATGATGACCCGCAATGCGCCCGCCAACTGCCACGGGCTCTCCGCGATGCAGGATTACTTCACACCGGGCATGGAAACGGATGTCGCTGCCTGCGAATTCGGGCCGCTCCCCATTACCTCCCGAACCAGATGGTCTTCGAGGTCAATGCCACCCAGTGAGAGGAAAGACCACAGGTCTCCTTTCACCGGGTATACAAGGTGACTGACGGGGCCTGAAGACCCCGACCTCCACAGGGTGCAAAGATATCTCCCCGCCCCACCTGGCGGAGCGATAAAAAATAACCCTGTTTCAGCCATAACTGCTCCAATAGGAAAGTATATGGCTGTTACCGGGAAGAGTCCCTGATCGTATGGCATTCGTTCTGCCACCCTTACCCTATGATAACGGTGCACTCGAGCCGGTGATCAGCAAGCGGACCATCGAGTTCCATTATGGCAAGCACCACCAGACGTACGTGACAAACCTGAACAACCTCGTCGCCGGGACGAAATTCGAGAACGCGGCCCTGGAGACCATCGTGAAGGAGGCCGACGGGGGCATCTTCAACAACGGCGCCCAGATATGGAACCATACCTTTTACTGGGAGAGCTTCGCCAAAAACGGCGGGGGCGAACCCAAAGGTGCTTTGGCCGAGGCAATAAAGCGGGACTTCGGCTCATTCGAAGCGTTCAAGGACGCCTTTTCAAAGGCCGCGGTCGGGCTCTTCGGCTCCGGGTGGGCATGGCTCGTGAAGAAGTCGGACGGAAAGCTCGCGATCATGCAGGAAAGCAACGCCGGCAACCCGCTCAAGACGGGAAGTGTACCGCTCCTGACCTTTGATGTCTGGGAACACGCCTACTACCTCGACTACCAGAACCGCCGTGCGGACTATGTTGCGGCCCTCTGGAACATCGTCAACTGGGACGCGGTCGGAAAGCGGTTTTAAAGTTCCGTTTCCCTTTTTTCCAGGGCAGGGCTTTCACCTGGGGACTGACAGGGTGACTCTTCATTATTGCCACCCTGGTCAGGAGCATCCCAGGATTTGCCCGTCATGGCAGTTATTGCTCTCTGGATGAGCGAACCACCCCATGAGGAGGATGCGGCAAGGAACGTTATGCGAC
>CASGHA010000082.1 GCA_949319355.1 uncultured Methanospirillaceae archaeon
TTCTTCTGCTGGATCAGCTGCGGGTTTAAAAGCGACATGCGTGCCCGGTCAAGCTCGCACACGTCAAGACGTTCTCGGACCAATACCGGTTTCGGTTCTTCAGTCATCGGGGCTCACTCCTCCACTACCAGCACATCATAGCACCGGGATAAATAGGTTATGGAGAGTGCATGCGGGTTCTGCATCCAGGGAAACCCGACTATAAAATGAAATATCAGACTGTTTAAACCCCCAAATCAGGGTGAGATCGCTTCCCGGGCCCAGGCACCCCGGGGCCGGGCGGCAGGTCTCGTGAAATTCCTTCAGCCAGGCCCCTGATGTGGGGAATGGGGGAGTTTAACCGTTTCTTTACGATATGCTTATATACTGTCCCTCACATTCTCATCTGATGGTTCGGGAACGGGGCAGCGACCGTGCGATATCTGAGTCCTTGTCCGGGGTGCTCATCGTCATCCTGATCATTATCTGCGCCGGTCTCATCATCTCCCAGGTCTTCGGTCTGTTCGCGGTATCCCAGACCGGTGTCAGACTCGTCCCGGTAACCGATTTTTCAGTGATTGATGGAAAAAACGTCATGAGGTTCCATCATGGCGGCGGGGACACCGCCATCCTGTCGGGACCGATGGCACAACACGCCCAGTACCATCTCACGCTGTTTATCGAGACGCGGGACGGGATGTATGAGGTGGCGGCTGATGAATCGTTGAAGGACCCGGTCTTCGCAACCGGGGACACCCTTGTCATCTTCAGGGCGCCTGACAGTTACCGTTACACGGACACCCCGGAAGCCATCACACCTGCCGGGTCCATCCCTTCGGGACCGTTTTCCCTGAGAGTTATCGATGAGACCAGGCACGTGCTGGTTGCCGCTCTCGGGGAGAACGGCTGGGAGTTCCAGGAGGTCCCGGTCCCGACAGTCGCCCCTCCCGTGGTGACCGAGACTGAAACGCCAGGGCCAGTCGTGGAAACCCCGGTCGAAACCGCCGTCCCGACGGAAGTGGAAACAACAGTTCCTGTAGTCGTGCACACGCCGACTGCAAAGGTCACCCCCCGTCCGACGACCGCGAAGACGTATCCCGTGTACCTGAATACCCAGAGGGCCGGCTACCTCGCCGAAGGCGGAATGATCCGGTTCAGGACGACAGCCCAGTATTCCTATATCAGGATTAAGTCCTCGACCCTGTCCCTCTCTTCGGGTGACGATGTCCAGCTGGCGCTCGGGACATCGGGAGGCGGAAAAATATACATGACCGGGGCCATGATAAACACGTTCACCTTCGATGACGTCCTCGTGTCAGTCAACGGGGACCTGAAGGGAAGGGGGAGCATCAGCGAGATGTACATAAACGGATACACCGACCTCAGGTCAACCCTGTCGCTCTGGGTACCTTCCCGTTCGGCATCGACTGATTTCCGTTTCAACGGGGTCCAGCTCTTCTCCGGAGTGACGGACTCCCCCATAACCGTGAACGGACTCTCCCCGGGTGGCACGAACGGAGTCCTCAATGTCGACGCCCAGGGAACTCGGACGTACCTGGACGGTGGGGCGACGGATTACGTGCTGGCGTGACGCCAGGGGGTCCGGTCCGCCTTAAGGAACAGACCCCGTTATTGAGGCATGGGACGTCGTATCCCAGTCCTTTTTGGTATATTGAGGCCATGAGACAGATTTTTTGACCAGGACCGGTTGTTGAAGGGATTCTTATTGATGCATCAGGTCCTGCTTGTGACCCGGGAGATCCTGCCGGGACCACGGACTTAAAAAAAGGTCAGGGATTGGTGTTGTAGGTTGAGAACGGGACATAGTCGTCGTAGGTCTTGATTTTACCCACCTGCGGTGCGGTTACCCAGATCTCGACCCGGTTATAGTTGTCAGGAGAGGCGACAAAGACCGCCTTCTGGCCCATGTAGAAGGGAGGAAGCATGGTCGCGTTTTCAACCTGCCCGGTGGTCCGGTGGAAGGTGATGTCAACCCTCGAATTAAGTTCCATTCCCTTTCCTCCCATGAGCGCCACCCCGATTTGCGGGTCCGCGGTGTTCCCATTGGCCTGGACCTGGAATTCCATGCTGTAGATATCAGGGAGGGCCTCGGTCGGACCGGGTGTCCCAGGTCCTGTGGGCAATACCTTTGTCGCGGTCGTTGCCGCCGGAAATGCCGGAGGTGTTGTTGGCGGGCTGGTGGGCTGGACGGTCTGCGGGCTCTTCGGTGACTGGCCGGTGCACCCCGCCGTGGCGAGGACGAGTGCCATGACAAGCAGCAGTACGGCGGCAATGGCTTTCCTGTCGTTCATAAAGGTGTATTGTCACCGTATCCGGATAAGCATGATTGCTGCTCTTTGAACCTGCTGTCCGTGAGATCCCAGTCCTACCGTTATCCGTCCCCCCACAGCCGCTGTCTCAGCGTTCCTGACGAAAGGGCTCATCATGAGTTATTATCCCCCCGGCGATGCAACACTGCTGCAATGACAGGACCTCCCGGAGGTGGTGACAACCAGGTTGCTGGTGTCGGGAACGGGGTTGGTCCGGCTTTCAGGGAACTTTCCGGCTCGCTCGGCGACTATGGCACTATCATACCGCTGCTGTGTGCCGTATCCATCGTCTCCAATATTTCCGCGACCTGGGTCTTCATATTCGCAGGCCTTGCCACCATCGCAACGGGGATCTATTATCGTTTCCCGATAGCCGTGGAACCGCTCAAGGTAATCGCAGTGATTGCGATCGCGGGAAACCTTTCCGGAGCGGAGATTGCCGCATCGGGCATACTCATAGGACTTGTCTTCATTGTCCTGTCCTGTTCGGGATTTCTTCCGGTCATCAGCCGTTACATCCCGGAGGAGGTCATCCGGGGGGTGCAGCTGGCAATAGCACTCCTGCTCGCCGTATCGGCAGTGGGCTTTGCACGGGGCAACCTCCTGCCTTTCCTGGCTGGTCTCGGGGTTATCGGCCTGTTCTGGCTCCTCAAGAAAGGGAAGAATGTCCCTGACCTTTCGGCCCTCGTCCTCCTCGGGGTAGCCGGGATGGCATCGGCCGCAACGCTCGGCCTGCCCCCCCTCTCCCTCCCGGGGGTCCCGGGCCTGGTGGTGCCATCTGCCCAGGACTTCAGCCGGGTGATTGTCCTGGCCGTGATACCCCAGGTCATCGTGACCCTGACGAACTCGGTCCTCGCGACCGGGCAGCTCGCCACAGACCTTGGAAAACCCGTCCCGACAGAAAAACTCTCGCGTTCGATAGGGGTCATGAACCTCGTCCTCTCCCCTTTCGGGGGTTTTCCCGTCTGCCACGGTGCCGGTGGCCTTGCGGCTCAGTACCGGTTCGGAGCGCGTACAGGCATGGCAGGAGTCCTCGGAGGCACCGTCCTGGTCATCTTTGGACTCCTCCTTGGGAGTGCGGTCCAGTCGTACTTCCCTCCCGGGATTTTCGGGGCGATGCTCGTCGTTGTCTCTCTCGAGATGGCGCTCCACAGCATCAAGACCAGAAGCATGCCTGTAACTACGATAACCGGGGTTGTCGGGGCTTTTGTCTCGATGACCGCCGGTTTTTTCCTCGGTCTCGCGGTTTCCTGGGGACTACGGAGGTATAAACGGGGACGGTGAACACGGGTACCCGCGGGGGGGGTGCACGGTGGCGGACGACCCAGGAACGATAAGTCCTAAAAAAATGTCTTTGCCTGGCCGGGTCTGCTTTCCGCCCGGATGAGACTCCGACGACCGCTTCCTGATTACTTCTTTTTTGCCGTCCGCCTGGTTTTTCCCTCTGCGGTTTTCTTCCTTCCCCCTGCAGCGGGATCATCAGCATGACCTGGTGCCGTCGCATCGGCGTGGGTCCTCTCCTGGTCAAGGCCGGACCCGGGTCTCCTCTCCTGTTCCGAGTAGACCATCCACGTCCCGGGGTCAGCGTCGTCGTACCCGGGGTCTACCGTGTTCATCATCTCCATGAGGCCCATAAAGACGCCGATTTTTTCCCGGTAGACCATGGCGCACCTGCTGTCGCCGATTCCCATCTCCTGGTGGCCGCTCAGATCATCGAGGTCGAACTCTTCCATCCACATCGGGCAGTCACTCTCTGCACACTCCTGTGATAGGTCCCGCCAGCACTTCATGAACGGTGGTTGATCATGTGGAGGGATAAATGGGCCTGTTTGTGGGTATAGGGACGGGTCGCAGGGCGCACCCTTTTCACGGCCCGTTGCACCCCCTCCATTTATCATTTCAGAACCCGACTTCTCACAGACGCACCCACAGGGTGCAGGTGAAGTACCATGACGCGGCTCTATGAACTCTACCGTTGCGCTGCCTGCGGCAATATCCTCGGCGTGTTTAACAAGGGAAACGGGATGCCGGTCTGCTGCGGGAGCCCCATGCAGCTCCTTGCTGAGAAGACTGCTGATGAAGGAAGGGAAAAACACCTGCCTGTTATTACTCCGGCCAAGGGGGGAATTATTGTTAAACTGGGCAGCATCCCCCACCCCATGGAAGAAGACCATTTCATCGAATGGATCGAGGTCAGGAAGGACCACCAGGTCAGCATCAAGGGATTGAAGCCAGGTGAAGCACCTTCAGCCTTTTTCTGCGGATACGACGCGGATGTCACCGCCCGGGCCTACTGCAAC
>CASGHA010000083.1 GCA_949319355.1 uncultured Methanospirillaceae archaeon
CGAGCACGATACCGTCGAGGAGGCCATATCCGGGCTCGACGTGCTGTACGTGACCCGCATCCAGCGGGAGCGGTTCCCTGACGCAGCGTCCTACTTTGACGTCGCCTCGAGCTACCGCGTCGTCCCCGAGCTCTTCGAAAACGCGAAGGACCACCTCATCGTGCTCCACCCGCTCCCGAGGGTTGACGAGATCGACCCGGGTGTCGATGCCCTTCCCTATGCACGGTACTTCGAGCAGGCGAGAAACGGCATCCCGGTCAGGATGGCGATGCTCCGGAGGGTGATGACATGAACCAGGACGAGGCGAACGACGCCCCCCTCCTCATCAGCCCGATCAGGGACGGTACGGTCATCGACCACATCACCGGCGGGGAGGCCTTAAACGTCCTCAAGATCATCGGGATAACGGGCTCGACGGGCGAGCAGATCAGTGTCGCGACCAATGTTACGAGCGGCAAGGTCAACACGAAGGACGTCGTGAAGATCGCCGACCGGGAGCTCCTGAAGGAGGAGGTCGACAAGATAGCCCTCATCGCGCCTCATGCGACCATCAACATCATCAGGGAGTTCCGGGTCATCGAAAAGAAGGGCGTGGTCATCCCGAAGACGCTCACCGGCGTCATCAGGTGCCCGAACCCAGGCTGCATATCGAATACGAACGAACCGATCGAGAGCCGGTTCTCCGTCTTCCAGAAAGGGGTCCAGTGCTCCTACTGTGACTGGATCATCACCCGGGACATCACCAGCCACCTGATCTAACCTCTATTCCTTCACCGGGGCGCATGAATGCAGGAGGCAGGCCTTGGCCTCCTGGTCCCTGCCCATACGCTTCAGGGTATCGGCCTTTGCGAGGTATACAAAGGAATTTATCGGGTTTACCGCGAGGACCCGGTCGAAAATGCGCAGCGCCTCGTCGAACCTGCCGGTTTCCCGGAGCGCGATCCCCTTGCTTGCGAGTACCTTGATATCTCGGGGGTTGATGGCGAGGGACAGGTCGAGGGCCACAATCGCCTCGTCGTACCGTTTCAGGGCGATGAGGGCGTACCCCTTGTTCGAGAGGGCATAGGTGTAACCCGGGTCGACGGCGAGGGCACGGTCGAGGACGGTTATGGATTCCTCGTACCGCATCACCTTCCGGAGCGTGTACCCGAGCCTGAACAGCGCCGATACACGTTTCGGGTCGATTTCAATTGCCTTCGTGTAGTATCCGACCGCCTGGTCGTGCCGGCCGAGGTCATACCAGATGTCCCCGGCGGTCTCCCAGATATCAGGGCTGGTCTCGCCGGGTGAGAGGTTTTCCTCGAACATCCGGATCGCCTCGTCCCTTCTCCCGGCCCTGACCAGCTCCCGTGCCCGTGCAAACCAGTCCTTTTGCTCCATATCCATGCCCGTTACTCATACTCCCCCTTCCACCGTTATGAAGGGATCGCCGCGGTGGCAGGCCCTCCTGATACCTACGGGCCGGTCATCCCGGGGAGGAGGTGGCCGTGGACGTCGATCTCGCCCCGGTAGATGCGGGTGCTCGATATCCACCGCCCGTCCTCGGCAAGGACGCAGCTTATCTGGTGGATATCAACCTTCTTTCTCCCCTGCTCCTTCCTGAGGACGTTGATCTCACGGGCGACCGGGAGCGTCTCCTCGGAGACGACGATAGCATCGAAGTCCTCTTCGAGCGTCGTCCCGAACCGGTCGTTCAGCTCGAGGAGGGTATAGGGGGAGAGGAATTGTTCCGTCCTGATATACCCCACCAGGTCGGCCTGCCTTTCCGAGAAAGGCCTGACCGGGTGGACCTTTTTCCCGGCGAAGACGTCCGATGTGAGCCCTATCGTTACATGCCCCGAAGGACCGGCAAGCTCGAAGGAGCGGCTGATCAGCCTCCGGTGCCCGTCATGGAGCGGATCAAACGTGCCCCCGACCATAACCTTCATACCTTAGAGACTGGTACTCTTAACCACTATTATGCCTGACGCCGGAACGATAGCAGCGAACGTTTTCATCGCCGGAAATGCGACGGTACTCGGGGATGTGACTATCCTCGGGGATGCAAGTATCTGGTTTGGCGCGGTCGTCAGGGCCGACAAGGACCGGGTCGTCATCGGGGAGCGTTCGAACATCCAGGACAACTGCGTCGTCCACACGAGTAAAGGACACCCGGTCGTCATCGGGGACGACGTCTCGGTCGGGCACGGTGCGGTCCTGCACGGCTGCACCATCAGCAGCCGGGTCCTCGTGGGAATGGGCGCGATAGTCCTGAACGGAGCCGTTATCGGCGAGGACTCTATCCTGGGCGCCGGCACGGTCGTCACCGAGGGCGCGGTCGTCCCCCCCGGGTCGGTCGTCCTCGGGGTTCCCGGCAAGGTCGTGAAAGGCGTAACGGACGGACAGCGGGAAAACATCAGGAACAACGCGGCATCATATGTCGAGCTCTCCAGGGGGTACATGAATGGCTGAAGCGGTCGTCATCGGCGGAGGCATAGCCGGGATCACCGCCGCCCTCGATATCGCCGGACATGGCATCAGGGTGCACCTCGTCGAACGCGAGCCGTCCATCGGGGGCCACATGGCCCAGCTTGACAAGACGTTCCCGACGAACGACTGCTCGATGTGCATCCTCTCCCCGAAAATGGTCGATGTCTCCCGCCACCCGCTTGTGACGGTCCACACGTGTTCCGAGGTGAAGGAGGTGTCAGGCAAGGCAGGGGACTTCACGGTCACCATCCTGAAGCACCCGAGGTTTGTGAACGAGGCGGACTGCAACGGCTGCGGGGACTGTGTCCAGATCTGCCCGGTCGAGGTGTACAACCGGTTCGACGCGGGGATCGGGGTCAGGAAAGCCATCTACAAGCCACACCCCCAGGTCGTCCCGGACATTGTCATCCGCGACACCGAGCACTGCATCGAGTGCGGGCTGTGCTATGACGCGTGCGGTACGGGCGCCGTCCTCCGTGAGGACACGGAGAAGACGGTCACGGTGAAGGCTGCGGCAATCGTGGTCACGACGGGGTACCGCACCTTTGACCCGAGGGTCAAGGAACAGCTCCGGTACTTCGACCTGCCGGACGTCATCACGAGCCTCGAACTCGAGCGGATGATCAACGCGAGCGGCCCGACAGGAGGCCGCCTGGCAAGGATATCGGACGGCACGACGCCGAGGAGCATTGTGTTCATCCAGTGCGTGGGGTCCCGGGACGTCGCCATCGACCGGCCGTACTGCTCCTGTGTCTGTTGCATGTACGCGATGAAGGCCGCGATGCTGATTAAGGAGAAGTATCCCGATACCGAGGTCACGATCTGCTACATCGACCGGCGGGCATACGGCAAGGGGTACGAGGAGTACCTGAACCGTGCCGAGTCCCTTGGCGTCAGGTTCATCCGGGGCCTGCCGGCCGAGGTCTGCGGGAGTGCCGGTGACATGACGGTCAGGGTCGAGAACACGGAAAAGGGCGAGATGGTCACCATCCATCCCGAACTGGTGGTCCTGTCGGTCGGCATGGAGCCTGCCGACGACCTCACGGGCCTCACGCAGATGCTCGGGCTCCAGGCTGACACGACCGGCTTCCTTTCCATCGAGGACCAGAAGGTGGCGCCGGTCAGGACGCTCGTCCCCGGGATTTACGTGGCCGGGACCGCCACGGCGCCGAGGGACATCCCCGACTGCGTGGCCCAGGGCGGGGCGGCCGCGATGCAGGTCGTCAAGGACGTGTACCGAAAGGCGGAGGCATGGAGCCTCTAAGGCCGCTCTGGTGGGACGACCGGAAGGACTGTCTCTGTTTTATCGACCAGACGCTCCTCCCGGTGACGTACCACGAGGTGGAGTGCCGGACGGTCGAACGGCTGATCGAGGCGATCGCCCGGCTCGAGGTCAGGGGTGCCCCGGCACTCGGGGTCGCCGGAGGGTACGGGGTCGTCCTCGCCACCCGTCAGGTGGCGGCCAGGGACTTTCCTGATTTCATGCATCATGTCCGGGAGCTCTCGGCAAGGGTCGCCGCCACCAGGCCTACGGCGGTAAACCTCTCGTGGGGGGTGGAGCAGGTCTTAGCCTCGCTAGAAGGTGCGGAGACGGTCAACGGGGCCCGGTATGCTGCCCTGGCCGGGGCTGCGGGAGTAGCTGCCGGGGACGAGCAGACCTGCCACCGCATCGGGGAGCACGGGGCCCCCCTGATACCGCCGGGAGCGACCGTGCTCACCCACTGCAATGCCGGGGCCCTGGCCTGCGCTGAATGGGGAACGGCGCTCGGGGTCATCAGGTCGGCGGTGGAGGGCGGGAATGCCCTGTCGGTCATCGCCTGCGAGACCCGGCCCCTCCTCCAGGGGGCGAGGCTGACCGCCTGGGAGCTCCACCGCGACGGAGTTCCGGTCCGGGTCATTCCTGACTCTGCGGCCGCGTTCCTCATGGCACAGGGCAAAATAGCCTGTGTCATCACCGGGGCGGACAGGATCACCCGTGACGCCGTGTTCAACAAGATCGGGACCTACA
>CASGHA010000084.1 GCA_949319355.1 uncultured Methanospirillaceae archaeon
GTTTCCCAACATAGACATATCTCTAAAAAGCCCAAACCCTTCTTCAGGTGGACCATGGCTATCATTTCGGTTATCCTGGCTGGGGGGGTTGGCACCCGCCTCTGGCCCCTCTCCAGGACATACTATCCCAAGCAGTTCCTGGAACAGGATGGCCCGTCACTTTTCCAGGAGACCTTCAGGAGGGCGACCCTCCTTTCCAGGCCCTCAGAAATTTATATCGTCACAAACGAAGTCCATCAGTACCTCGTCAGGAACCAGGTCGAACAAATGGGTTTTTCTATCGAAAACCGTCAGATCCTGAAGGAACCGGAAGGGAAGAACACCCTGCCGGCAATATCCTGGGCGATGCATGAGGTCAAGAAAAATCACGGCCAGGGGACCGTCGGGATATTTCCAAGCGACCATTCCCTTGACAGTTCAGCAATGGCCGAGATCGCCCGTGCAGCACCCATTGCTGAGGACTACCTTGTAACCTTCGGGATCCCCCCTACCTATCCAAACACGGGGTATGGGTACATCGCTCCGGGGTCTCCCGTACAAAACGGTTTTGTCGTTCAGGAATTTAAGGAAAAGCCGGACGAGCCGACGGCCGCTGAATATATGAAAAAGGGATACCTCTGGAACAGCGGGATGTTTCTCTTCTCGACCGGGGTCTTTTTTTCAGAACTGAAAAAATACCAGCCCGATTTTGCCAGACCATTCGCGGCCGGGGACTTCGGGAGGCTGCCCACAATATCCGTGGACTACGGTCTCCTCGAGAAATCGGACCGCGTGGCGGTCGTCCCGCTCGCCGCACCCTGGACCGACCTTGGCACGTTCAAGGCATGGTATGGAATAAAACCCCACGATGTACAGGGAAACGTGGGCAATGCCGAGTTCATCGACTCGCAGAACAACCTCGTCATAACAGGCCGGAAAAAAACCGCCCTGATTGGGGTGCATGACCTTGTCGTCGTTGACACGGGCGATGCCCTCCTCCTCTGTGACACGGACCAGACGGAAAGGGTGAACCTCCTCGTAAAAAAACTGAAAGATGAGAAGAACCCACTTGCAGACTATCACCTCGAGGTGCACCGGCCCTGGGGGAGCTATGTCGACCTCGAGAGGTCTGGTTCATACCGTATCAAGCGGGTTACGGTCAAGCCCGGTGAAAAACTGTCCCTTCAGTTTCACCACCACCGCAGTGAGCACTGGGTCGTCGTGTCCGGTATGGCAGATGTTGAACTTGACGGAAAGGTCATCAAGCTCAGCAAGGGGCAGAGTACCTTTGTCCCGGCAGGCATCACCCATAGTCTGGGTAACTCAGGCCGGATACCCCTGGAAGTAATAGAAGTCCAGATAGGGGAGTACCTCGAGGAGGACGACATAACCCGGCTCCGTGACAACTACAACCGGGTCTGACCCGGCCGTTTTGGACATGAAAACTCACCGTACGGTCCTCGTTGTCCATGGGCCGCAACCCTTTGACGAGGGGGACGTCTCGTTCCTTGCACCCCTCCTCAGGCCTGATGAGATTGTCGTGTCAGGGGTTATGGGCAGGACAGCAGCCGAGGAGTCCGGGATTCCATTCAGGCACGACCCCAGACCTCCGAGCAGGGTCATCACAGACATCAGCGGGGATATAGTGCTTGTGAACCATGGGAAAACCCCCTTTTCCGGCTGGTGGTTCGGGAACCTTGTTGCACTCAGACTCGGCAGACGTCATCTGGTCCATATCGAATGTTCGGACAGGGTGGTGCGGTCCTGGAACCAGCCTGATGATGAGAGGGTGTGGTCCATTGCCCGGAAGATCGGATTCTCGGTTGCCCATGAAACCACGTTCATACCACCGGCGGGTCCGGGGAGGGTGATAAGGGGGTGCATACCGGGAGAGGCCGTTCTTGTCAACGGAGTGGCCATCGGGAGGGCGACAGCCGGGACGGTGTCCCTTGACGTCAGGGACGGGAATATTGTCCCTGTATCGGGACTTGATCCAAAACCCCATGGCTTCGAGAAACTCCGCAGAAGGGGAGACATTGACCTCGGCCATGCATGGTGTAAAAGTGGCACTATCCGGAGTAAATCACCGTTTGCAAGCGGGATTTCCCAGTCAGAACGGCCAGGGAGCCTTCTCGTAGTGGACCACTGCGGGCACCGGCTATACGAATACCTGGACCGGGACACGTGCGGAATCCTTGCAATCGGTGATGACACGACCGCAGTCTGCGGGCATATCGGCGTGCACCTTTCTCTGCCAGTCATAGGGTTCGTGGATGGGGACGGTGATGCTCTCATCCCTCCTGATTATTACCCGGGTTCGGTCATCCTCATGCCCCTCTCCGGACGTGACGACGATTTCGGAAAAGAGGCGGCATCGCTCGTGGACGATGCTCTGCGTACAATTAGCGGGTGGAAAACGCGAATCCTGTCACATTTCGGTGAGAGGGTCCAGGTCGTTGTCCCGGGACAGATATGAACCGGTGCACGACCTGCAAGGGAAAGGGGCTCTGTGGCCTTCGGACCTGCCCGATAACCGAACGCTTCATGGAGCAGGGCAGGTATTCCAGGGTCACCGGATACCGGGGGGCATCTCCCTCAGTTTTTGTCGGGAGCTCAGGTTATCCCGCGGTTTTTTCCGGGCCCCTTTTCACCCCTGACCATGGATCTCCTCCGCTCTGGCTTGAGGACCACCTTACCATCGGGGATATCGTCTCAATCAGGGCGTCCACGATCAGGGGCATGAACCGGACGTCATCCCCGCACCCCCTCCTTGAAGAGATAGCACTCTCTTCCCGGCCTCTCGAGGTAGAGGTAACGTTTTCCCGGCCGGTTTCCCGTAAGCTGAGCTTTGATGGCATCATCACCCCGACAGGGCTCTCAGGTGAGGTCAGGCGACTTGACCTCCTGGAAAGCCCTTCGGTCGAACCTGTCGTCGAACGAATAACCGGTGACACCGATGCCGGGGCCAGGGATGCCTGCAGAGAGCTTCTGGGTGGTGGTATCGATGTGTACCGTACCACCGACCTCCTTTCCGCCGGTCTTCTCGGCAGGAGGAGACATGTTGTCCCGACACGCTGGGCGATTACTGCCGTCGACGACATGGCAGGGTCGGTTCTCAAGGGAGTCATCAGGAACTATCCCTCTGTTGACGAAACGCTGGCATTCTCATCGGTGCTCTTCGGAAACCACATCGGTGTTCTTCTCATGCCGGGCGACTGGAAATATGAGATGGTGGAGCGGTGGGACACCGGTTCCCTCTGGGCGGGTGAAACTGAATCAGTGACAACGGACAGGGAGGGGATGAAAAAACAGGGGTATTCACCCATAACCGGAGCGTATTATGCAGCCAGGCTGGCTGTGCTCGAATACCTGGAACGGGTCAGGCGGAGCGCGAGGGTCATCCTTGTCAGGTCGGTTACCGGCGATTACTGGGCACCCCTCGGTACCTGGGTTGTCAGGGAGGCGGTCAGAAATGCGATGGACGGCACGCATCTCTGGCGGGGAGACCTGAAGGGGGCGGTCTCCACCCTGAATACAGCACTTGCCTACGAAGGGTGGATGAAACACTCACATCTTCTCGGTGAGGCACGGGCTCAGACCGTTCTGTCGTCGTTCCAGTAACGGGCAGACCATTCATGGCCTGATATATTTACCCGGTTTGCTGGCAGGAGATTGAGAGAAGGACTACAGCTTACTGGTCTGAAACCTGACCTGAACCGTTCCGCCGCTTTCTTTCCACATATTCGTACCGGCTCAGGACCGCTCCAAGAGTGTCGGCGTCTCTGGGAGCCTTGTCGTCCCTCAGGCGGATGAACCTGGGAAACCTCAAAGCATAGCCGGTTTCATAGTTCGGGCTCTTCTGGATCTCCGCGTATCCTATCTCGAACACCAGGCTCGGTTCGAACCGGACTTCCTTCCCGGACTCCCCGATGACCGTGTCTTTTAGCAGGTCATACAGCAGGACGAGCTGTTCGTCAGAAAACCCGGTTGCTACACGGGAGATGGTTACAAAAC
>CASGHA010000085.1 GCA_949319355.1 uncultured Methanospirillaceae archaeon
AAGGGAGATCTCAGAGATTGTAAGCCCCCTTGTATGGAATTTCAGGAGCTTTTTTATCCTCTCAATCTTGTCCTGGTCGAGGATCATTCCACATCCCCCATCGTCTGAACAATTAATAAGCATTTGCTCCATGACGGGTCACACGCCCCAGGAATGACTGGAAGAAAAAAAGGGAAAAAGCCTGAACGGCAATTTAACCTATTTTAAGAGAGAGGACATTCTTTCCGGTACAACACCTTCATGCCATGCCCTGACAAAAGGGGGAGACACCGGTGAGGTCATTCCTGGGGGAGACCTTCGTCACGTTCCAGGAGGAGCGACCCGAAAATTACCCTTTCAAGGACCTGGCTGACATATTTCATTTTCTGGGCCCTTTCAAGGTCCTCGGTATGGTGGATATCGGCATACACCTGGACCCGAACGAGGGCGAAACGAAGCCTGTCCAGGGTCGGGTCGTCAAATGTTGAAGCTTCCCGGTAGAGGTCTTCGAGGTGGAGTGGAAAACTCACGATGTCCTCGAGGCATGGCACTATCCGGTCATAAATGGGAAGCGGCTCGGCATTACCGCAGAGGATTGAGCTATAATTCATTCCTTCTCGACAACCCTGATCAGGGCCTCCATTATCCTGTTGACGCTTTCCCAGGAAGGTGACTGCCCGGTTTTCCTGATGAGAAACGGCCGCCCCTCATCCCCCGCCTTTCTCATTTCAGGGTCGATGGGGATACTTCCGAGGAAAGGCACATTCATCTCCTGTGCAACCTTTTCACCCCCGCCTTTTCCAAAGAGGTCGATCTCCCCTCCGCAGTGGGGACAGGCCATGCCACTCATGTTTTCCACGACACCAATAACAGGGATGTCAAGTTTTTCCATGAAGGTAATCGCTTTACGGGAGTCAAGGGTCGCCACGTCCTGGGGAGTCGTGACGATCACCGCACCCCGTACATGGGGGGCGAGCTGGATAATCGACAATGCCTCGTCACCTGTTCCAGGCGGGAGGTCGACAACCAGGTAATCAAGGTCGCCCCAGTTGACATCCTGGAGAAATTGCTGAATGACCGCCATTTTCATCGGACCCCTCCATATAACAGGGGTTTCGGGTTTCGGCAGGAGAAATGCCATGGAAATGGCCGCAAGGTTCCCAGTTATCCGTATAGGTTCGATTTTATCGCCTACCGCGGTTAGCTGGTGGCCTTCGATGCCAAGCATCTTGGCAACATTCGGACCATGGATGTCAAGGTCGACAATTCCCGTCCTGAAACCGCGGGATGCAAAGGCAAATGCAAGGTTCACGGATACCGTCGATTTGCCGACCCCGCCCTTGCCACTGAGCACCAGGATGACATGCCGGACATTGATCAAAGCTTTTTCCGGCATTTTTCTGGCATCGGTACAACCCGCGGCCGATGGACAGCCTTCACATTTCTGGTCACAGTTCTGGCTCTTTTGCGTAGAATCCTCACCCATTCGATGTGCTCCGTTCGTATTGGTTCTTAATTGAAACGCTTGTACAACTGGCTCTCGGAAGATAATAAGGATACATATAAGGCATGCAGGGTTCGTTCCAGGACTGCCCCCCCGTTGCGGTTACCATAATACTCATCTCTCATGCATGCAAAGCACTTCTACGATGGAAAAGCGCGAAGCGCTGGTTCTCGTAGGTGCCCTTGTCGTCATCCTTGTCGTGGCTGTCATCTTCAAGCCGATGCTGACTGGGAAGCAGGCCGACCTTGGTATTCCGTTCCTGTCACCACAGCCTACCCCTACCCCGGTGCCAACGACACTTCCACCTGCGACCGCGACGCCTTCTCCGCCACCCACAACCATACCTACCACTCTGCCCCCGACCTGGAGCGGCCAGCCAGGCAGTCTCGGACTGGCAAATCAGACCGGATATTCATCCCCCCAACGACCGTACCCTGAAAAATATGTTACGGTCCCGGCAAAAATGGCGACCTATGTCTCGATCCAGGGTCAGTATGGTGGTACTTCAGATACCTTCCACATGCCGTACCCCTACTGGGAGATCCATTACACGGTAAACCCGCTGGTCAGTTCACCTTCGGGAGGCATCGAACCAGGGACGAAGGACCCCTCTGAGGGAATCGTGACCGCCTCGAGCAGGTTCCCGTTCTTTGAAATTGATGTGTACGATGCAAAGAACCCCGGGCAACCGCTACGGCGGATCACACCCGAGGGAGGTCTTGACACCACACTCTGGAAGGATGAGAACAATAAAATCATCACTCCGGTCTGGGTGGAGAAATTCTATGAAGGGAGTGGGGACTACTACTTTGTCATCACCGCACAGTCCCTGAGCGGGTATGCCGTCATGGTCAAGGTCCCTGAAAAGTACATCGGTACCTGAAACAGGCATATCCAGGGTTATCAAGGACCAATGATCTGCTTTTCAACTGCTCATGACCGATACGGAACGGACCGGGTCAACCGTTCACTTGCGGCCCCAAGCCTTCACAATAAAAAAGTTAATCGAATTTTCGCTTGCCAAGCGACTCGATATAGGTTACTTCGTTTCCGACAAGGATTTCCCCTGCCTTTTCAGGGGGTATCTCGAGCTCGAAATTGGTGAACTCCTTCATATCCATCATCTGGGCGACAGTCCCTGCGATCGAGATGACCTGCCCCTGCTTTCTCTCCACGATCGGGGAGTAAACCTTCGCCGAGACCGGCTGAACGATAGACCGTTTGACATTGTCGAAAATACCGACTGCATCGATACGTGCCTTGGCTGCACCATGTTTACCCGGTTTGGAAGTCGCTATTCCAAGGATCTTGCATGGCTCGTCATCGATGATCATGTAACGGCCTTCTTTTAATTTTCCTATTTCCGTCTGCTCCTTCATTGCATATACTCCTCGAACAGGAACGCAGTAATAATGTATCTCGATAACCTTACATAAATACACCGTACGGCCTGCCCGCTGCCAGGCTCCCGATGATCATGGAATTTCTCACCGCGTGCGATCTGATGGCAAGGAATGTCCTCGAAGCAGTTGCTCCCCTTGTAGCCACCCCGGAAGGAGACGAGATCGTCGCAGCCGGGGCCGATGGTACTCCGACGAAACGGATCGACCAGGTCGCAGAGGACTGCGTCGTGGAATTCCTCGAGGAGCACCCGCTCTGTTCACGTCTCATCAGCGAGGAACTCGGCTCACGGGACCTGGGCGGCGATGAAGGGACCATCTTTCTCGACCCGATCGACGGTACATACAATGCGATAGCCGGTATCCCGTTTTATGCCATTTCGTTTGCCTATGCAGTGAACGGCGAGGCAACCGAAGGTTTTGTCCGTAACCTCTCAAATGGCGAGACATTTTCAGCAATCAGGGACCATGGAGCATTTCTCAACGGTCTTCCCATCCGTGTATCAGGGACGCGACAGCTGGACAGGAGCGCGATGAGCATCTATGGAAGAAAGTTTGACATGACCCGGGTAGCCCACCTGTGCCACAAGATACGGCGTTGGAGGCTCCTTGGGGCATCAGCCCTTGAACTCTCCTATATCGGGGCCGGCCGGATTGACGGCTTCATCGACCTTCGGGGGACTCTCAGGGTCACCGACGCACTCGCAGGAATGCTCATATGCACCGAGGCAGGCGGGACGGTTTCCGACCTGGAAGGACTTCCCCTTTCATTCCCTGAAGATGTCTCGCAGGGCCGGTGCCTTGTCGCGACCAACGGCGTGATGCACAGGAAGGTGATAGAATACCTGCGATAACGGAACGTGTGATCATTATCTCACGGATAGACGACAGGAAAGCACTTACTTTCGCCGGATCACTCGGAGAAGACCTCCAGCGCTCCGGTTACTCAGTCCAGTACGACACGTCCACGGCGCGGGCCCTCGGACAGAAGGCCACCCCGGTATCCGAATCCGATGCGGGTCTCGCCATCGTAATCGGAGGAGACGGGTCCATCCTCCTCGCCGTGCAGCGTATGCGCCGCCAGATACCGGTGCTTGGTATCAACTGGGGGGAGGTGGGTTTCCTCGCCGACCTTGAACCTGCTGAGGCGGTGGAGTTCCTGAACCGTCCGCCGGTGCCGTTCGAAACCGAGCAGCGGATGAGGATAACCCTCATGCGCGATGGCGAACACCTCGGAGACGCCTTAAACGAGGCACTCATCGTCACGACGCGGCCGTCCAAGATGCTCCGGTTTTCGGTCCTGATCGATGGCATCCCTGCAGAACGGTTCAGAGCCGACGGGCTCCTCATTAGTACTCCGACCGGCTCAACAGCGTATGCCATGAGCGCAGGCGGCCCCATCGTCGATCCGAGGATCGAGGGGTTCCTCCTTGTGCCTCTCGCACCGTTCATGCTTTCATCGAGGCCTCACCTCATTAGCAGCAGTCGTTCCGTGAAAGTGCGGCTCGAAAGTGCAAAACCAGCAAAACTGGTTATCGACGGTCAGAAAACCATTGAACTGGGGAGTGAAGCCCTCATTGATGTTAAAAAAGCAACCGACCCGGCAATTTTTGTCGATTGCGGAAAAAACTTCTTTGAAAAGGTTAACAGGAAACTCCGGCACCTCTGATCAGGGCGCACCCGATAAGGTGATGTAGCTGAAGGTGGAGGTGTTCGTATGGCAGACAGGATTAGGACCGATATCGATTACCACGCAGCAGCAGACCTCCTCACCACGGCACTCCACCTGGACGGCTCACCGGTTGCCGTCCGTTTAGCCCGTACCAAGGAAGACATCCCGGCAGGGATCCCACCGCTTGAAGAAACCGTCAGGCACTGCATGATGGTGGGACTCGCACGGAAGGAAGGAAAGACCTTCTATGCAACGGCCGACAAGCACCAGTGCGCGGGCGGGGCATGGTCCCTCGGGCTGAAACCCATCACCGAGACCCTCAAATCAGGGGAGTTCTACTTTAAGCTTGGCAAGTTCGAGAGCTGGGCGGCCTGCAAGAGGACCATTGAAAACGTGCCCCATCTCGAGACCTCGTCTACATTCGCAACCGTGTATGCACCCCTCGCGACCACCCCCTTTGACCCTGATGTCGTACTGGTCATTGCCCAACCGTTCGCCATGCTAAAACTGGCACAGACGCACCTCTTCCAGCTTGGCGGAAGGATAAACGCCACCTTCTCGGGGATCCAGTCAGTCTGCTCTGACACCACCGCCCAGACCTATCTCACCGGCAAGCCCTGCTTCTCCCTCGGGTGTGACGGTTCACGGAAATACTCGGGGATAGGTGACGGTGAAATGGTCCTCGGGATTCCTGCCGAGGCACTACCCGCGTTCCTGCATGCTCTGCCAGTCATCATGGGAGCCGCGGGTTCTGCCCACAAATAAATATTATTTTCAGAACCAGGCACTTTTTTTGCAGGGTTATTCAGGAGGCCCATGCCTCCCGTTTACTTCAGCACAAAGCGCCCTGGAAGGCCTCAATGCAATGACAGCCACTCACCCGGTATCCGGGCAGGGCTTTCTCACATCACGAAAACCGTTACCACAGGGGCCTCATGGGGACTCACAGCAGTTCCCGGTCCCGTGCCGGTTACCGGGCACCATGTATCGGGGAAGTCCCTGCAAAGCGGGGGGCGAGTGTTTCACAGGAACCATATCACGATACCCCCTGTCAAATCTCCAAGGCCCCTCAGCCGCGGCAGGGTCATAGTAAGCTTCCCGCTCTAGTTCTCCACACGGTCATGGAATGACAGGGTAACGGGAGTGCCCGTCCTTCAGTGCCTACATCACCGCCAGAAAAGAAAACGATCGGTTGCCTTCATGAGCCAATCCTCACAGGGACATGGGGTTCCGGGGCGGTATTCTCCGGCCATCACCGGACGGCCAGCCAGACACGGGTAACCGGCTGCTGCTTTCTTTTCAGCCTCCTGAGGACATGAAAGATACGAGAAAGATTACTTTCACACCCCGCGCCGGGGTCCCTTTTCCCGTTTTGTGACCCCTTGCGATCAGATGCAGATCATGCTCCCGGGAGGGATACCCCTTGGACCTATGACCTTTACGGCACTGGTCATGCCTGATGAAGCGGCTTCCGCCCTGCTCCGGTCCCTTGTCCTGCCGGAGGACTCCCCCGGACTGATCATACCAGCACGGCATCCCGGCAATGACCTGCAGAACACCGGCCAGCTGGTCTATGCCTGCCCTCAGTCGGCCATGGAGCTCATTGCGCTCCTGAAACAACCAGAGTGGTCACTGGTATGGGTCTCACCTGCGGAGTCATGGTCCGCCCATGGGCCAGGCAGTGCTGCGGTCACAGCGGCACTCCTCGTGGCCGCTTCTGACCATGCACGAGTGGTCGTGCAGGCCCCGGCTCCCGGGCCCGTGTTTGCAGAGCTTGCACGCCATGCCGACAGACTCATCACCATCTCCCCGTGGGGGCGGGAACCGCAGGGTCCCCCACGAAAACCGGCATGAGGTACCAATGGGGCGCAGTTTCGACAGTAT
>CASGHA010000086.1 GCA_949319355.1 uncultured Methanospirillaceae archaeon
CGCTGGTCCCCAAGGCCGATAATATCCCCGTTGACGTCCTTTGCGACCTCTTTTAAGTCCTTCAGGACCCGCTCATACATGACCTTGTCCATCTTGAGACGGGAAATGTCGACGATCACGATGTTGCCGTTATAAACTTCGTCCTTGATCCTCGGGCTCTCCTTGATGTCACCAATGACTGCGATCTTTACAAACAGGGCTGGAGAACCCTCGTCGGAAAGCTCGTAGCTTTCAAGGTCGAGGTCCATGTAGTCGTCCTCATGAACTCCTGCTGTTTTCCCTAGGAGCGTATCGATAAATTTTACCATACTTGTCTTTTTTCCGTTAATTTTTATTTAATGATATCTGTTATTGTTTCATTTTACCATGGAGCTGAGTATCCGGTTGCAGCTTCCCGGCTCCGGGGAATCAGCCAAGGTCGAGGTTCCAGAGTTCGTCCCCGATATGGAAACGGTTTTTGACTACCTTCCCCCCCTCCGATGCCATCAGCCCTGGTGCATCAGCGAGGGCGATCCCGATCCCGAGGGCCTTGCCATGGCGTTCATCAACGATCTGCACCGGCTGCCCGGCCCTGACATCAGGTGTGCATGATACGACTCCCGGCCTCATGATGTCCGCTCCCTTTATGACGAACGGTACGGCCCCCATGTCAACCACCACCCTCCGTTCAGGAAATGGTATCTCTAACGCCCCCTTGAGCGTTGGAAAGATAAACCCGTCAAAGGCCATGAGGTGCGGTTTCCTGTTCACGAGGTAAAGAACGATATCCCCGCTGGTTTCGAGGATCTCTGGCTGTGGTGTGTAAAACAGCTGGGAAGAACCCCCGATCTCCCCCCGGAGTCGTTCATACACCATGATCGCGTCATCCTTCCGGAGGATATGTCGTTTTTTCGGAATAATCTGTTTCATGTGAGGCAACGCTCTGCTGCTCACATCTCACCCTGTGTGGCAATAAATGTTCGAGGTTGATCGTTCAGAGCGGGAGCCGCACGCGCTTTCCTTAAAAAGTCATAAAAACTATTATTTTCAGGATTTACGCATCTTTCACCATTTTCACGGTTTTCAGCGAGGGTAAACCTTTAAGTACCGCCTCCACGCACATATATTACCCCACAGCAGATGGCAGGGGAATGCTATGACGAAAAGGCCATTGGATATTTTGGATCAGGTGCTGAACCGCCAGCCCGTGATTGTTTCGCTCAAGGGCGGCCGGGAAATCCGCGGGGTATTACAGGGCTATGACGTCCATATGAACCTCGTCCTTGACAAGGCTGAGGAGGTCGAGCAGGACCAGGTCAGGAACATCGGCACGCTGATCGTTCGTGGCGACAATGTGATCTATATCTCCCCGTCTGTGCAATAATTGAGGTGAAGAAGGATGTCGAAAGGAACCCCCTCGATGGGCAAGCGAAACAAGCATACTCACATCGCTTGCCGAAGGTGCGGAAGGATCTCGTTCCATGCCCGCCATAAAGTCTGTTCTGCCTGCGGCTTCGGAAGAAGCAGCCGGCTCCGCCACTACGACTGGATCTCAAAGAGACCAAAAATTCCAACCCATTGAGGCCGGACCATGTGTGGTATCGTTGGCATCCTTGATGCTGGCGAGGTCTCATTTTCTCTTTATTACGCCCTGTACGCCCTGCAACACAGAGGTCAGGAAAGTGCAGGCATCGCGACTTTTGATGGGGCCACAATCAATAAATACCGTGGGGAGGGGCTTGTCGCAGAAGTCTTCGACACTCCTACCCTCGGACGGTTGAAAGGTCATTGTGGTGTCGGGCATGTCAGGTACCCGACAACCGGAACGAACCGCCCGGAAAATATGCAGCCATTTTTATTCGAGTTCCAGGATCTTCATATTGCGATCGCCCACAATGGAAATCTCGTCAACTACACGGAACTCCGAGAGGAATATGAACAACGTGGTCAGATATTCTGGTCATCCAGCGATACCGAGGTCATAGCCAAGGTGTTTACCGACGAGATCCGTGGTGGGTCATCGGTCGAGGATGCGGTCCACCTGTGCATGCGCCGTCTCCGCGGATCATACTCTGTCGTCATGATCATCAACGGTGTCCTGTACAGTTTCAGGGACCCCCTGGGCATCAAGCCTCTCTGTATTGGAAAAACGAGGACAGGGTATATTATCGCCTCGGAGTCCGTAGCGGTGGATGCCCTCGGGGGTACCCTCGTCCGGGATGTGCGGCCAGGAGAACTCATGAGGGTCTCGGAAGAGGGAATCGCATGTACCCAGATTGCCGTGGCGAACTGCCCTGCGCACTGTATTTTTGAATATATCTACTTTTCAAGGGCAGATGCTGTTGTAGACGGGGCGCTTGTATATGATGTCAGGCGGAAGATCGGCAGGAAACTGTATGAAGAAGCCCCGGTTAACGCAGATTCCGTCGCCCCTGTGCCAGACTCAGGGACTGCCTATACCATTGGCTATGCCGAGGGATCAGGAATTCCCTTTGTTGAGTGCCTGATGAAAAATCGGTACATGGGCAGGACATTCATTATGCCAAACCAGAAGGCCCGTGAACAGGCCGTCCGGATCAAGCTTAACCCGGTACGCTCACACCTTGAAGGGAAGTCAATCGTCCTCGTGGATGACAGCATCGTCCGAGGAACGACCTCGCGGCGTATCATCGAGTTGATGCGGTCTTCAGGGGCGCGGGAGATCCATATGCGCATCGGGTCTCCTGCGATTAAGGCACCATGTTATCTCGGTGTTGACATGCCGACCCGGGAGGAGCTGATTGCCTCAAACAAGGCAGAAAACGAGGTCAGAAAGAGCATTACCGCAACCACACTCCACCATATCAGCATCGAGGCCCTTGTCGAGGCGATTGGCATGCCCCATGGGCACCTTTGTACTGGATGTCTTACCGGGTGCTACCCGGTGCAGATCGAAGGTGAGATCGACACCCCGAGAGCGGTAAACTTCGTCGATGGGTCCTTCCAGACGAATCTCGGCACATTTGTTGAAGAAGAGGATCTTTAACCCTTTTCCTTTTCCAAATAGCAATCCCGGAATTTCTGCAGACCTAAAAGGCACCTGGCTAAGGAGCATCGCCGGGTCTTCTCCCTCAGACCCACCATACGAAGTGTATTTGCCAAAAAAACGTCCTGACCGTTTGTGCTGAAAACAATTATAAAATCGGCTGACGAAAGCAGGTCCGTGATCTGAACCAGAAGAGGCATAGCGAGGGATGGATTTGAACCATCGATCTACGGGTTATGAGCCCGTCGGGATATCCTGACTACCCCACCTCGCTTCTTGAGGTTTTATCAATTCGCTGCATTGATTGATATAGTTTACCTCACCTGCAAGGTTTGCTGGTTGATGCAGGTGGCAGGGCCTTATCTTTTCAGAGGGTGATCTCATCGTATGGATGATGATCTGGCCCGTATCAGAGAGAAAAAGCTCAGAGTGATGGAAGACAGGATGAAAGGCGGCCCCGTGGAGAAAAAAGCCTTTCCCGGGGTGATACCGGTCGACGAAACCGGCTTTTCTTCGTTGCTTTCACAGAACCCCCTCGTCGTGGTAGATTTCTGGGCTGAATGGTGCGGTCCCTGCAGGATGGTCGGCCCGGTTATCGAGGATCTTGCGCATGAATTTTCCGGGAGGGTAACCTTTGCAAAGTGCAATACTGACCAGTGTCAGAGGCTGGCCTCCCAGTTCGGCATATCCGCAATTCCAAGTATATTTCTGTTCTTCCAAGGCAGAATCGTGGACAGGGTTGTGGGGGCATGTCCGAAGGACGTGCTTCGCGAACGTATCACCAGGGCATTCCGGCTGGCATGAAGGAGTTGCAAAAAAAGGTCTCCTTTTAGCCTGTCCTGAATAAGTCCAGACCGTTTTAAAAAATTATGAGGAAACTGCAGTATCCGGTTCCTGGTTATCATGAACCATTTTTTGCATCGCGACCATTACAATGGCCGAGACAGGAAGCGCGATGACAATCGGGTCGATGACGTTCCAGGGATATCCTAGGACCTGGGGGACGCCGAATAGTGCCTGAGAGATTCCAAGAGGTTTTGACTCCGCGGTGTGGACGAAGGCTGTCCACAGGAACCAGGCTGCCGCGCCTGAAAGCATGCTTGCGAGGGCTGCCCGTGTGGAAGGCCGCTTTGCATAGACGCCCACGGCGAAGGCCGGCAAAAATGCAGAGGCACATAGTCCCATGAACATGGCCGTCGCCCGCGCGATTATGCTTCCCGGGAGCACGAAGGCCAGGGCGAGGCTTGCCAGCATCATGATGATGACTCCCACCTTGTTCGCCGTCATACTCAAAGCGCAGGCCCGTCCCCGGCCCCATATGTCACATACAAGCGCCGTGCCCATGGCATGGTAGAGCGACGACAGGGTCGACATGGCTGCGGCGAGGAGCGTCAGCATGAAGATGACAACAAAGAGGCCGGGCATGGAACTGTTGATAAAGAGCGGGATGATTGCATCGATATTTCCCCCTGCGGCCACGGTTGATATCTGGCCCGTGGTCTGATAGAAATAGACATTGGTAAGGGCCCCGACGGTGAAGGCAACCCCTGTCATCATCAGGATGAACGGTCCCCCGACCATAACTGCACGGTTCAGTGACTTGTTGTCCCCGGCGGTCATGAACCGGACGACAAGTTGTGGCTGCGCCAGGACTCCGATACCGACACCGAGCACGAGGGTTGTGACCAGGTTGAACCATATCGGAGAGCCGAGGACCGGCATGGAGGTCCAGCCTGTCATCCCCTGTGATGCGAGGGCGGCCGGAACCAGGTCTGACATCGCGGTGAGGGCGCTGTTTGCAACAGTTACGCCCCCAAGAAGGGTATAGGTGAGGACGAGCAGAAGGGTCATCCCGACGAGCATGATGGCGCCCTGGAATGCGTCAGTGTACATGACCGCGATAAGGCCACCATACATCACGTATACCGCGACAATCGCGGCAAACAGGAGCAGGCAATAGGTATACGAAATACCAAGGGTTGGTTCAAGGAAGCGGGCGCCGCCGATGAGGATCGCAGCGGTGTAGAGGGGCATCCCGATCAGGATGATGAAGCCGCTGATATATTGCAGGAGCGGAGACTGGTAAATCTTGCACATCAGGTCGGGAAAGGTTATCGCCTTCAGTTTCAGCCCAATCTCCCTTGTCTTCCTGCCAAAGACAACGAAAGCGATGAGGATGCCGACACCGATATTGAAGACCGTAAGCCAGATAAGTCCCATTCCAAGGCTTGCAGCTGCCCCGCCGAACCCGACGATCGCCGAAGTCGAGATGAACGTTGCCCCATAACTCAGGGCGATGACAACCGGGTGGCTGCACCGTCCTGCAACGAGATAGTCCTCTGCACCTTTTGTCCGCTTGTATCCTGCGTACCCGAGGGCTATCGTGATGATAATGTAAATGATCGTGGCGATGGTAAGAACGAGGGTATCAACGGCCACAGGGACCAGCCCCCTCGTTTCTCGTGATATACCCATAGACGACGCAGGCTAGTGCAAGCCCGATGGCAAGGGCATA
>CASGHA010000087.1 GCA_949319355.1 uncultured Methanospirillaceae archaeon
TGTTCCCTGGCACCCGGGAGAACTGTGATGAAGGGGATGTCCTTTGGAGAGGTGACCGCGATGCCGCATTTTATGAGTACCAAAGATTTTTTGGGATCTTAATGGTTCTCCTAGAACTCCTGCTCCATGAGCGTCCTTTGAGGAGCAGGGAACCGTGTTGGTATGAGAGCGGGAAGACGTCCTCCAGGTCGGTTCCCCTGAATTCTATCACCTTTCCCCTCACACCTCCTTAAACAACGCCGCCTTCCGCCTCTTTCCCTCGATCACGGGCAGGAGATTCCGCAGCGGTACCGTATGCAGCCTGCCATCAATGGTCATGTTTAAAGCCCGGCCGGAGACCGAAAGGCGGACGGTCCCGACCTGCCCGGGACTGTCAAGGAGCCATACCTCCCCATTACCGCCTGCCAGGGCTTTTTTGACATCCTCCTCCGCGATGAAAAACCCCCTGGCATCGAGGTCAGACCTGAGGATGAGGTCGCCGTGGTCCTGGAAGATCCGTCCGACCTTCTCGAACCGGGAGACCGCATGGACGGTCACCGTCCACGGGTCATGTTTTTTACGCGAAAACCCGTCCGGCACCGGGCCATCTCCCGGTACGCTGTCGTCTCCGGCACTCCGCCCGTCAGGACCGGACATCGCAGTGTCCCGGACGGCATCAGTATCCCTGTGGCCGGATGGCTGAAGCCTGACTGGTCCGGGAACTGGTACCCGTGCGGCTATCGGCTCGTTTTCGGCCGGCATCCGGTCTGGTGTCCCGGCACGGTAGCGACCGGCCATATGGGTCACGTGTGTGATTATCATGCCGTTCCTCACCCATTCGCAGATCCTCTCAAGGACCCTCATTCACGTTGTCCCTCCGCTCTGTCCCGGTACCATGCCCGGGTTTTTACTGCATTGGTCTCCCGGTACTCCATGAACCAGGGTGTCTTTCACTGTACCCGGTGCCTTTGCTGTTCCTGCCCCTCGTTTCGTCTCCCGGGAGTAACACTGCTCACAGAGGTCAAGGTCGGCTGCCGGGTCCCGCCAGACGCCCGGGCCGAGGTGGCAGACGGAGCATTTTGCTACAGGCCGGGTCACGCGGACGAACGCCGCCGGGTTGATGATCCCTGGCAGCGGGGGTGCCGACGCCCTGTCCCGCCTGGCCGCCGCCTCGTAACACTTTCGGCAGAGCCTCCTGGTTTCTCTCATTTTTTCCGGGCGTGAGAGCCGCTCCTTCGTGAGTTTTTCGATGTACGAGGTCGCCCGCCCCCCGCAGAGAAAGCAGGGGGCCCCGGGCCCCGGGGGGTCGAGCAGCTTGTAGTCAAGGGCATGGACCCCGACGGGCTGTCCTCCATCGGGCACGGATGATGCATGGTTCAGACCATTTCTATCTCCAGTGCCCCGGATCCAGGAACGAGGCTCATCCGTCGCATCCTGGACGGACTCCGCCAGGTGTCCCGAAGCGGGCAGGTCAGGCTGATGGAGGGTGTTTGGGGTGATTTCCGTGGATTGATCCGCCATCTGGGACGTTTCATCGTTTTTAGTGACCTGTCCTCCAGCCGGCCCGGGATCACCTACACCGGGTGGAGTCCCGGGGGCCCGGCTCACCACTGGCTCTGTGATCTCACTTTTGCCGGAGGATAGGGGGTCTCTCTCATCTAAGTGGTTCTCAATACCGGTATTCCGCGGATCAGGGCCCGCAGAGGCAGGTCCCTGTCCTCCATTTTTTGCCTGGGGACAGGTTTTTTCCCCTGGAGGAATGGAGGATGCCTGGTCACCGGCAGTACCCCCTCCAGGGCCGTCCTCCCCGGGTCCCGGGCCGTAATCGATCCAGACCGCGGTCCCGCTGTCCCACCGGTCAAAGACCTCGCGGTCGAAGGAGTAGGCATTCGTCCGCCTCCGGGTCAGGGCCCGGGTATCGGGGTCCTCGGAGAGGACCGTCCGGTCGGTGAATGAAATGGCCGGGCATTTCTCCAGGAGTCCTGAAAACACCGTCCCGTGGGAGCTGTATCCATGGAGGACCCGGTGGAGTGAGCCGTTCGTGGCCCCGGTCAGCTTCTGGAGCATCGGGACCGTGAACTCCTCCCAGGTCTGCCCGGCGATGAAACCGAGGACCTCCGACTCCCTCCGGGTCAGCTTCGTCGTCTGGCCGCCTGCCGGGCCGTTCAGGAGGGCGTACAACCGTGCCGCCTCGTCGAAGTCCTCCCGGGTCGCCGTGAGGCAGTGGTACCGCCCCTGGTCATACCGCTCCCGCTGCATCATGTTAAGGATGGCGTTCGCCTTGATGAGGTCGAGGAGCATCTCCGGGTTGCGGCGGTTTGCATGGGCCTGGAACCGTATCCGGTCCGAAAACGGGATGACCACATAGAACTGCTGCCGTGACAGCAGTTCCCACACCGCCCGGCAGATCAGGACCTCATGCTGCTCTTCGGAGTCATCGGAGGGCGGGGCCAGGTCATTTTTGAGGACACGTTCCAGGACCCGGTCGTCCTGCTCCGGCGAGTCGTCAATCCAGCAGGTCAGCATCCGGTTGTGGACCTGGTCGTCACCAGTCCCTTCGACCTTCGCCACCCACCAGATACACCGCTCCGGTATGGTGCAGACCTGGCCGTGCCGGTCCTTGTTCACCGTGCGGTAGATGAACGGTTTCTTGAACGAGGTGATGACCGACTTGAGGATCTCGGCCATGTCCTCGGAAAGCGCCCGGTCGTCGAGGATGATCACCGAGCCGGCCTGGAGCCCGTCCATGTAGAAGAGCGCCTTGTTTGACATCGCCCCCTCCAGCCTGAACCTCTCAGGGACCTGCCTGAGCATCGTGGCAAAGGCATGGCTCTTCCCTTTCCCGCTTTCCCCGGTGATGCTCACGTGCAGCCCGTTCGTGTTCGTCACGAAACGCGAGGCGAGCGACAGGACCAGGCACTCGGCGACGGCATGGTCACCTTCATGGGAGCTGGCAAAGGTATCAAGCAGGTACTGTTTCGGGCTGCCTCCTTCGAGGACGGAGAGGGCGCCTGCGATAATGGCGGGGTCCTCACCGGGACCCTGGGGGACCGGACTATCAGGCCTTTTTCCGTCGGAGTCGCCCCTGGTGGGAGTACATGGAATGGGGGAGACCGGGCCAGGAGGCCGTGGGGGAGAACCCGGGATATTTCCCGGTGGAACCGCCTTTGGTTCGAACTGCCTGCGAAGCTCCGGCCACCTTTGTGTCCCTCCCCCGCAGGACTGGTGGTGGCAGGCCACGTGGACTGCCCCGGACGGGAACTGGATTGCATACGCCCCATCCCGGTGGGCAGCGGAAAACGGGCACTGGTCAAGGGTAAAGAGTGTCCCGCCGTTATATGGCTTCGCAGACGTCCACCCGATCCCGTGCTCCGAAAGCCAGTTCCTGAGGTCTATGGCAGGACGGTTTCCCCTGAACGGAAATGCCTGGACCTTCAGCTCCTCCTGAGGTGCCAACGGGAGCATTGCTGCCAGCTGCCCGAGCATCTCCCGGGAAACCATCTCTATTCGGTCCGGAGCCCTGAGGACGGCCGCACGGCGGTGGGGGCGTTCCGGGGTGTGGTCGCCCTTCCGTGAAAATGTCCCGTACAGCTTCCATATCCGGGCAGCGTTGAAGTTCGTGGTGTCCACGGTTGCTTTCGTATCGTTGAACCGGGCAGCGAGCACCTCAAGGCACTGCCTGACAAGATCTTTCGACGCTTCGTCATTCGGCAGGTCGATCCGGCAGAGGAGGTGGGCCCCGTTCCCGCTGTCAGCCAGGACCGGTTCAGGCCACCCGCACTCGCTACCGAGGAAACCGGCGACCATCCGGGCCCTCCCGATGGCGGTTTCGTGTTCTTCGCCGGTTGATGAGACCCCGGACGGCCTGACCGGGTCGATATCGACCGGGAACCACAGCCGTCTTGTGATATCGCCGTCTGCCGTGGTCGCGTCCTTCCGCCCGAGCCGCATCTTGACCCGGTTCGCCCGTCGTGAAAACAACGCCGGGTCCACCCGGTTCAGGGTGACGTAGACTCCCTGGACGTCAGGGTCCTTGTCAAGGGTCTCCACCCGTTGCGCGAGGAGCTCCAACGAGTCGAAGTAGCCCGATGCGACCCCGCTCCCGGTAATCGCCCTCACTTCTACGACCTGGTCCGCCCCGAAGAGCAGCCGGGCCGCAGCAAGGACTTCGCCGGTCATCAGGCACCTCCCCTGATATCAGGGAGGAGCCACCTGATGCGACTCCTCCCATTCCGGTACCGTTCACACCGAAAGTCCCGGAGGGCCCGCCCGACCGCCTGGGATAGCCCGGTCTGCCTCAATGATAACGTGGGGGCCAGGTCAGGGTGGCACCGGATGGCTTCTGCGATCTGACGCGAACTCCAGACCCGTTTCCGCCGGTCTTCAACCTGGGTGACGGCGAGGATCTCGATGAAGCGGAGGTCTCTCCGGACCGGGTCACTCAAAAGCACTCACCTCCCTGATCCCACCTGGCAGGACCTCGAAGACCCGAAAGCCCCTGTAGTCGGTCCAGAGCCAGAACTGGAGCGTTGCATGGGAGGGCCTTGCCAGGGACCGCAACGTCGCTATGTCCTCGTAAAAGGTCGTGATAATGATATCGGACCCTTCCAGGGGATGACGGGTCCGCCTGACCAGGACGAGGAGCAGGTAACCGGTGTCCTCCCAGGCGACGAGGTCGACGGGGGTGTTCTCCCCAATGCTCCGGAGCACCTGGTACCCATGGGACTCAAGGTACTTTCTCGCCATGTACCCCGCCTCCCTGCCCCGGATATAACTCGGACGGGACATTTCTATCACACCAGTCCGGGGCGGAAATGGCCTCTCCCAGATAATCGTCCTCTATGCAATCCATTCTGCGGACAGCCGATGCTATCCGCTCGGAAACGTTCTTTGAGGCCGGTCATGAGAGATCACACTGGCATAACCGAAAGTCTAATGCGCTCAGAAACGGAGCATAATAGTGGTCCCGCCTGTTTTTCGGAACTAGCTGTTCGAGGCAATTGTCCCTTGAATAGGGGGACCATCAGGCTGTCCTGCACTGTTCTCCCTCCCTGCCGACAGGAAGTCTTCCTTCCCGGGAATCGCCCGTGGTGCTGCCCTGTCTGTTCTGACATTTCCAGGCACCGGGGTTCTCCTGTTTTATTAGGAACCGTTGTGTGAATTCCATCCATTCACCTTTGATGCAATTTTCGGTTCTTTTGGCAAAATAAAGGATTTTTGAATCGTAACCAGTCAATTGCACCAAATTACGATAGCCCTGAACCCCCGATAAGGTTTGTGGTGGGTTGCTGGATATGCCCGGTGCACTTTCCTTTTCTCAAACGAAACCTATAGACATCATTCTAAGATGCTCAGCCCTGATCCCGCCGGCTTTTCCCGACCGGATGATGGGCTTTCCCATGACCTCCCGGCACCTCTATCAGGCCAAGAAATCATAAAATTCCATGGTCTGATAGTGTAATGGGCTATCGAATCATCGTTTTAAGAAAGGTCAGTTTTCCTGGGACAGGTTAAACAAGAGTGTATCAGTCATTCAACCGCGCAAACAGCGGTTTCTGTTCATCTGGTTTCAGGTCATAATGAGCGCCGGCCAGGAGATTTCATACCTGGTATAGGGACAGTCGGGCCGATGGTATCTGTGTGAATTATTGTGTTGTACACCTGCACCTGGAAGAAACAGTATCCATTGATCCCGTTTCCTGTCCGTTTTCATTCCATATAAACAGGGTACGGTCATGCAGGGTCATCCGTTCAACAGGTATTAATCATGCAGATGCAGAACCATTCTCTGTGCTATGGGCAGCGATCCGACAGGTTCTGGCGACTCCTCCAACACAATCACCGTTGATGTAATAAAGGCGAAAAAGAAGGTTAATGTGTGGGCCTCTACGGTTATTGGGTTTATAAA
Organism: uncultured Methanospirillaceae archaeon; assembly: GCA_949319355.1. Lineage (GTDB taxonomy): Archaea > Halobacteriota > Methanomicrobia > Methanomicrobiales > Methanospirillaceae > KLAP105. The sequence goes on from CASGHA010000087.1 coordinate 5,888, forward strand.
GACCGATGAATATCCCGTTTCCTTTTCCTTTACAAATTTTGAGAACTTATTGAACCGTCCGGAGATGCTGGAACATAAAGGAGTCATAAAAAAAATTGTCCTGAATGCCCATGGTGATTACGGGGGGGTTTTGCAGGTCGGAGCAGCTGAAATGGGCAGTTTTCCTTTATGCATGGATAAGAAAAAGTCTGAATCAACCGACTATTTTCCAATAGTCCCGGAAAAGCTCACGCCCCAGACGATCTCTCTTTATAAGTGCAGTTTTCAACGATTAGCAGAATATTTAACGACGAATGCGGAGGTAGTCTTTGCGAGCTGCATCACCGGACAGAATTACAACGGTTCAGCATTTTTAAAAACGGTTTCTCAATGGCTTCCTGGAAGAAAAGTGGTTGCATTCACGACGATATTGTCTTCTGGCATTTACAGCAACAAGGCTGGGGAGGTGTGGGATACAGGAGCTCGCAACGAAGTTGAAAAGCAAATAATTATTACTGAATTCGAGCGTTCAGGGCGTAAAAAAGGGGGCATGAAACTGATGAGCATTCACTCTGATACCGCGAAATGGGCGAAAAATGGAAAAATCATCAAGAATGCATCGGTTGACTTTTTAACGAAGTCTGATAGTATCGAAATCCCGGTCAGAAGCACAAAACCTGTTCCGAAAAAAAACCAGGAAGCGTATTCTTCGATCTGCGCGGAATGGTCTGATAGGGAGTGGACAATAGTGAACCTCCAGATAAACCTTGCAAGGCACCCAAACGACTCTTGGACAAATACTATCCAAAAAAAACTGGATGAAGAGTTGGGTGCCTGGAGGGGCAGAAAGAGAGAACTGGAAGCTGAATATTCAAAAAAAATCGGACTTTCAGTCAGTTTTCCTGATTTTCGTTATAATAGCAAAGACATCCATCATCTGAATGCCCTGAGGGAGGTGATTCAACCGTATAAAGACAAGAAAGGATATCCCTGCAACCCCCAGGCTGTTTCCATACTCTACAAAAAAATGGCGACCAGTCTTAAAAAGAAACGTTCATAATTCACCATCCTCCTGTTGGGTTTATATTACCCGGCGATTATCCCGAGCTTTTACTTATCGCAGAACGCCTTATCTGATTCTGAACATCCTTTCCTATAACCGATCTCTCCTTAAAATATCCTGTCACCATTCCCAAAAAGCGAATTTCCCTTTATAGGTAACCAATATTCTCCGCTTCCTTCTGGCACCCCCGGACGACACCTGGAAACCCCACCCACCACTTTCACCCTCCCCATGCCACCACCCTCTTGTCTGGCTGGGACGACGGATATCCCATGACCGAAGAGTTATGGGCGAGGTGTCCCGGCTGCGGCTCCCTGTGGACCGCACCGGCGTTCAATAACCGCATGTGGGAGTGCAGGGCATGTCACAGCATTTTTCCGGTTGAACCCGCTCCCAGCCTCCTTCCTCCCGAGCCGGGGGACGGATTTATCCTTGCGACGAGGTTTGCGATGAACTGATGAGAATAAAACAGTGAGAAAAACAGTTAGATAAAAGAAAACACAACGGGCGTTCACAAGGTTTTCCTGGACAACCCTCACGGGTGACCATCAGAGCCGTATCAGTACCGTTGAGTATATTCCCTTTCACTGAGCACACTCTTCCAGGAGCGTGTGCACATACCGGCAACCACCGAACATCCAGGCCTCCAACCGGGTTTATGGATATCCCTGACTCTTAACCGGGACAGGTTTGCCCGGAGCAAGGGACAAGCCCGCCGGAGAGGGGGATTTACATGGACATGAAGATTGTCTCGTTTGTAAGGACCTGGCTCTCACCGGGCCAGCGGTTGTCCGAGCTCTTTTACGGAGTCGTGATGGCCGTCATCCTCACCGGGATGATCAATGTCGGCTTGCCGCCGACTGACAGCACACTCCGTCTCCTTCTCTTCGGCGTGTTCGCCGTCATCATCTCCTGGGGGGTCATCGACGGCGTCACGAGCATGTACGGCGGGCTGGCAAACCGTGCCGATTTCTGCCGGACGGCCAACGAGTTCAGGGCC
>CASGHA010000088.1 GCA_949319355.1 uncultured Methanospirillaceae archaeon
GGTGGTTTTCCATTGTCAGGTATCATGGAGAACAGGACTTCTGTCTCTTCTGCATTACCTTGCCCTTTATTGGAAATAACTGCCGTTATCGCGGTTTTCTTTCCGACAACCACCGTCTTGGGACCGGTGACATATAAAAGGGTGAGATCTGGCGTCACCTGGGGCTGAGTATCCGGGACCCATGTCCCCGACCAGGAGCCACTCCCTTCGTCACGTTCGCCATATCCCCATGTTGCTGAAAACGATTCGCAATCGTCTGAGAAGGTCATGACGAAACCACCGGCGTCATCAGGTCCTTTATAGGTGGGGGACTCAGACCAGGTGCCTGTCAGGACGCCCCCCTCGATAACTCCTTCGATATGTCCTGAATCGTGTTCATAATCGCCCTGGACTGCACCTCCCTCCTGGTCCATGACCAGTTCCCCCCAGCTGGTGTCCCATGCCCCTGTTGCATCACAGAGCGGACTGTCCGGGTCTTCTTCAGGCGCGCTTGTCCATGTTCCCGACCAGGAGCCACTTCCTTTATCGCGTTCACCGTACCCCCATGTTGCCGAAAACGATTCGCAATTGTCTGTTAAGGTCATGACGAAACCACCGGCGTCATCAGGTCCTTTATAGGTGGGTGCTTCGGACCAGGTGCCGGTGACGGTATACCCGTCGATAAACCCTTCTATCTGCCCTTCATCATGCTCATACTCGCCATATATGGCATCGCCATCCTGGCTCATTACCATCGTGCCCCAGCTGGTGTCCCAGTATCCTCCAAGGTCGCAAAACTGGTCAATATCTTCACCGGCACGAAAAGATCCCGACGCAGGTGGTATGGTCCTGCAGGGAATGCAGGTCTCTGCTGGTTCCTGAAAGGGAAAACCACCAGAAAACCGGTTTAAAAGGTCCTGCCCGGAAGCCTGCGGATTTGCGAGGACTGTCTGGCCCTCCAGAAAAATCAGCACAAGGATAAGGGTGATAGCCACGAGCCTGGGGACACGTTCCATAGATACAGTGACAGTGAGGATTTCACATAAAACCAGCTACCAGGATCTTCACGCGGTGTGAACCGTTTATAAGGCTAATAATCAGATTCGTGAAATTCAGAGCAACCTCTGAGTCTGAATAATAAAACCATGAAGAACGCTGGAAGTGGTCTGTTTTCCGGGTTGCCGGTTCAGTATATTTAAGGAAATCGGGATGTGATCGTCAAAAGCCCGTTTGTTAAAAACGAAAGGTCGTTCTGCGAGCTCTATGGCTCTATTCAACGACACAGGTACTTACGTCAGCGAGGCAGCTCGGTGTATCGATGAGTAACTGGACTTTTGTATACGTATCATCGACGCGATTGTCTTTAATGGCAGCACCCAGGTCTTTAATGGCAATAAGGCCGGCATCACTTGTTTTCATTGATAATGCAGCAACCTTCGTATCCTTCCGGGGGTAAATGCTCTGAATGAGGTTCATTTTTTTGTTGGGATAGACATCGAACTTCTTGTTGTACATCGGGTGCTGGATCACGATGTAATACATGCCATAGGTCATTTTTTTCGTTTCGGTTGCCGTCAGCTTGAATGTATAGGTTGAATCCGATTTCGGTTTGATCACTGAATATTTCACCATGCTCGGGCCTAGTACCCATACTGCGATGCCAGGCGAGGGGCTTCCTGTTGCCACGCCCTTAATAATGGAGGCCTGACCCGGTGAAATGACATATGGGTTGATCGAAGCAGTGACGTAGGGCATGCCTTTTTTGAATGGTGCTTCGGCATATGATGGAGCAGTCATACAAAACAACATCAGCAGAACGAGGAGCACGATCAATAGGGAATGGTGCCGGTTCATGTCCATAGTGGATTGATCTTTATTGAATCCAGTAAAAAAGATCTCCTCCAGAAACGCATGAAGTATTTTCATGGTATCCATGGATTATTCCGACTTTTGACCAATGTGCCTTTCATACCGATAAACGGTTAACAGACCTCCGTGACCCGAAGAACGGGTCAGATCAGATACCTGTGACTAGTCAGGCCGTCATCTATTGTGAATTCCTATGTACGCGTGAAAGGAATGGGCTATTGTTAATTTACAGATTTTCACGTTTCGAAACCACCCGTTATTTCATGTTTCATGGAATAGAAAGAGAAGAGGATAACATGTTTGAACAGTCCAATCCGGTGAAGATGACCGGAAAAGAACTTGCGATCGTACTGGTCATCGCCCTTGGCTCCTTCATGGCGGGGTTGGATGCAACGATCGTTAATATCGCCCTTCCAAGTATCGCAAAAGCATTTTCCGTACCTACTGTCGTAGCTTCCTGGGTCCTTAACGCCTACCTGATCATCCTTGTAAGCCTGCTCCTTGCCGCTGCGAAAATCGGTGATATCAAAGGGTATAAAAAAATTTTCCTCATCGGTTTCGCCATATTCACTGCTGGTTCTGCCCTCTGCGGAATAGCCCCCTCGGTTGAGTCACTCATCGTCTTCAGGATGGTCCAGGCTGTCGGAGGAGCCGTTATCGCCGCACTCGGGTCGGTAATGGTTACAAGTTATCTGGGCAAACAGGTCCTTGGCCAGGCACTGGGTCTTGTCGCCATGTTTACCATGCTCGGGGTGGCACTCGGCCCGGTTATTGGAGGATTCCTGACAAGTGCATTCTCCTGGAGGTTCATCTTCCTCGTGAACATCCCTGTCGGCATCATCGCCCTGCTTGCCGGTGTCTCCATGATACCTCCGAAAAACCCGGTTTCTCCCGGTTCACGGCTGGACCTTGCCGGTGTCGTGCTGGTATTCGTCGCACTCTCGACACTGGTCACCGGTCTCAATAACCTTCAGGGCGGTGAAGTCGGCAACGGCGGCATCTTCCTGCTCATAGCAATAGTGTTTCTCGTGCTGTTTTATCTCCGCGAAAAACGTGCAGAAGAACCGCTGATCACCCTGTCCCTCTTCAGGAACACGGCCTACTCATTCCAGAACATCGCTATAATGCTCCTGCAGGTCGGCCTTGCCGGGGTCATGTTCCTGATGCCCTTTTACCTGGAGATAGTAAAGGAACTCCCGACAGGCACATCAGGTGCCATCCTCCTCGCCCTTCCTGTGGGGAATATCCTGACGGGACCTATAGCGGGTAAGATATCGGATGTTATCGGGACGAAAAAACCTATCATGCTTGGTTTTATTGTCATGGTAATCGCCCTGTTCCTTCTTTCGACCCTGTCGGTACGGAGCCACACCGGTGAGGCCGGGTTCTACCTCTTCATACTTGGAGCGGGCGCAGGAATCGCATACGCTCCGCTCAACAGTGCATTGATGGGGGTCTCCCCTGAGACCGGGCGCGGCATGACCTCAGGCCTTATTAAGATGATGACGAACCTCGGGTCAACACTGGGGATCACACTCACCCTCCTCGTCATGACAATCAGCCTCGGGCCAAAACTCGCCCATGTATCTGCCCATCTCATCAGGCCTCCGGAACTGGTAACGGCATTTGATTCAGCGTTTTTATTCTGCATGGCCCTGCAGGTCGTGGCCCTGGTTCTCATGCTGGGTGTGAAAACCCATGAAAACCCTTCAAAAGGAGAGGGGGAGTCTTTAAAATATACCTGAACTGAGATCCATCATTTCCCTCTCAATTATCCATGCCTGTATTTCCAAACTGGTTCTGACAGAGAGCATAGTCCACTGGATCTAAACCATTATGACCCGTTATCCCCTGAAAAAAACAACTGATATTCCTCTTGTCAGGAATGGTCCTGAGAGTGTTCTGACGTTGTGCCTACAAAAGTCGGGCACTCCCCTGGTCCTGCACTGGTAGGTAGTTCACCTGAACACCCGTCAGGGATATCCGGATGTCCGTCATGACGGACAGATATGTCCATCGTTTTAACCAATGCATATACCCTGGCCTGCTCGGACAGAGTCCACCTGTCAAAGACCAGCGACTGGAACGGCTGCCATATGACCACCCAGCTGAAGATAATAAAGACATTTTTGACCAGTTCGGCAAACGGTTCACGGGGGAAATGGGCGGTAAAAGCAATCCCGCTGAACAGGAAGACACACACCAAGGTTGTCAGACGGAACTCTCTGAGGCCTTCCCGGACAGTAAACTCCATGTCCCTCCTCAGTTCTTTTTCCTTTAAGGCGAAATGCGCCCTGGTTGCTCCAGGTATCGTCTTTTCACGGTTTTTTGTAATATCGGCTGCTGGAAGGACGATTTCCAGTCTTTTTTCATTCTTATTCCCCCTGCCACCTGGGAAGCGGTCTACGACTGTCTTGTAGATCGTTTCCTCAGCCCGCTCCGACAGTTCCCGGCAATCCTCGGGTGAGGGGTCATCCGGGTCGAAGAAATGGGCAATAGTCCTGAAAGAAACCGTTACCGGTGGACCATCCGTCGAAGTTTCGTTGTCTGACATCCAACCGTCCTCAAAACATGGGTTCTTATCAAATTCATGTCAAAGTTATTCATTTTGGTCTCGACTGACGTGTAGGTGTGATCTCTCCGTTATTTCCCACCAGATCACGGAACTCGTTGAAATCCTCCCGGTCAATCTTTCCCTCTTCGTACAGGCGTGTAATTTTTTCGAGGATGCTTTTTCTTTCAAGGAATGCAAATTGTTCCCTCTCCTTCTCACGTTCCTCCATGAAACCGGATGCAAGGATGGCTGATGGGAGCGCCAGGACAAGGACTCCCACGAGGGTGAATAACCCTGCGAGGATCCTGCCGAGAGGAGTGACAGGGATGATATCGCCGTATCCGACGGTGGTCACTGTCATTACCGCCCACCACATCGCTGCAGGGATACTTGAAAAAGCGTCGGGTTGCACCGGATTCTCGACAAGGTACAGCATAGTCGAGGAAAAGAGGATTACGAAGACCAGGAAAAAGAGCATGATAACGAAGATTTCCTGTTTCCTGATGAGCACCCGGCGGAAAAGGGCGAGAGACTTAGAATACCGTGTATATCTGCCTAGTTTGAAGATTGAAACAAGCCGGACGAGGCGCAGCAGCGCGATGTGGGACGGGAACAGGAAGGGAAAGAATATTGGGATGATTGAGACCAGGTCGATGATCAGATAGAAATGAAGCGCATATTTCAGGCGTTCGAATGTCCTTTTCTGAAGGGTGTCTGCAACGGTGCATGACCACAATCTTAGGAAGTATTCGACGGTAAAAATCCCCAGGCATATCGTAATGATGAGGTTGAGAAAGGTGAAATACAGGGGCCGGATACCAGGGATGGTTATGATGATGACGGCGATGGTGTTTATGACAATCGTGGCGGCAAGGAATGCCTGGATGACTATCGCCCGGGAGTCGCCCATCTGCGGGTGGTCAAGGACCTCATTGACCTTTCTCTTGAGAAGGTCGCAACCGGTCCTGGATAGAACTGGGGTGTCCTGCATGGAAATCGGAAGAGAAGGTTAGTACCTTTCTTTTCCTCATTCAAGAAAATGACTTTGGCGTGAGGGTTGAGGTACAATCTAACATACAGGTTCTCATTCTACCCCTCCGTCAGACAGATTTCACAGGATGGGTTCCTGAATGGGACGAACGCCGTTTGTTCAAGACAGAGGTTGTCCTTTGTGCGAATCCTTTGTCATAAGCATAAGAATTAATTACCCTCCCGGCAGGAGGCCCTCTGCTAAGACGTTCAATGGTCAGGAAAGGAGGCATAATAATAAAAAATCCAGCTATCGAACCTGCCCTGCCACCGGGTGATATGAAGGCATGATACTAGAACAGCACGTTGTAAAGGAAGGATTTGATGATTTCGTATTGCCGATGAACCATATGGTTCCTGCTTATCACCGCCTGCAGATGCTTAGAACTGTGGCATCAGCCTGCAATCATTATACCCTCCGCGCGCCCAGATCTCGTGTATGTTCACCCGAAAGGCCTCATCACTCGACCTTTTCACTGATTCGGTCAGGATCATGGGTGACGCAACACTGTGTGGGGTGATGGAATTCGACAGGAGAATCAATCCTGAAAAGCTTGAAAATGCAGTACAGGCATGTCTCCAGGCGCATCCTATCCTTCACAGCAGACTCGTCAGGGGGAACGGGCCGGCATTTTGGGAGTTGATGAAAGATGTTTCCCTCCCCCGCATGATCATCAAGGAGTTCTCAGGGTGCTATCACCCCCTGGTCATCGGGGCTGTTGACCCCTATGGGGCTCTCCAGTTCCGTGTACGCCTGTTACGTAGCCCCACTACAGATATCATCGTCATCAACCTTGCCCATGCAGCAGCCGATGCATCAGGACTTCATACTCTCATGTACCAAATACTGCAGGAGTACCTGGTCCCCGGAGCTATTGCTCCCGCAGAAGGGGGGATTCCCGAACGTGACACACTCTGGACCCGTAGCCTTGTGAAGGGTGACATTTCGTTCGCGCCGGAAATGGAGGTGATCAATCCCCTCTGGCCTGACCCGTTCGGAACCTCTCAATCCCCTTCAACTTACCACCTCTCAAGGATCAACCCAGAGATTATCAGGGCAGTACGTCGGAAAGTAGGCGCTCTCGGGGGAAACGTCAACGATGCCATCATGGCCGCATACTTCCTTGCAATGAGCGATCTAACCCATTATAAAGGTCCGATCACTCTTTTCTTCCCGGTTGACCTCCGCCAGCACCTTCCGGGAGGGTCGAGGATCATGAGCAACCAGGCTACCAATGTGCATTTCGTTATGGGAAGAAACCCTGAGGATGGGATGGCGGAAATACTTCCCTGTGTCATCAGGGAGACGCTTACTCTCAAATCAAAGGGTATAGGCATTTTCGAACAGGTCCGGATGGACTCTTCATCAGACCCTGAAGGTATGCGAATCCATGAGATGGTCGGAGAAATGGCCGCTCTCCAGAGAGCAGGACTTGCAGACATCTTTGTTTCGAACCCGGGTGTTCTCGATCTTCCTGAGTGTGACGGGCTGGCGGATGCCTATGTCTGCTATCCTGGAGGCTATATGCCAACGACCTGTTTTATTACCAGCACCTTCCGGGGGAGGATGACCATAACCATGGGGTATCAGGATAGTGAGCGGGCAAAAGACGGGACGGGCAGGGCTCTCGACCTCTTCACCCGGTACCTGCTGACATTGGCGGATTTACCCTGACCTCTCCGGTTTTTTTCAAATGCATGCACTGTATATGAAGGAGAGACGGTATTCATGAAACGGTTCCTGATAAATGGGAAGGTTTACGGATCGTGATAACCTGATAGTTCCCGTCTCAAGGTCGGATTGGAGGTGAAGGATGTGTGACGAACCAGCACATCCGCAAGGGCTGTCCTTCGAACCCTCACATTTCCTTCGTGCAGGGATGAGGACCTGATTGTCATGATAAACCCGACGAATTCCGTCAGGTATCATAAATATCTCCTGTAGTTCCCGAAGCGCTGGGGCGAACACACATGTCCTTCCAATGGGGCCGATAATCATGAGGCTGTCAAATATCTCGTCCCTGGTTGCACCTTCCCTGGCCGTAGCACGAAAATGAACCTTCACCGGCAGTATTCCGCACCCGGACCGGCTGGAAGCTGCCAGGGCGGTGAGCTCGACCACCCTTGGAGAGAGTGATTCTGGTCGACAGACCCTCTCGTCGGTCAGTGACGCAAGGGTACAATACTCCGGGCCGTTCACGGAGGACGGGAGGATAAACGGTAATGGTCCCAGTATTTTCACGGCATCGGCAAGTATGTCATCACTTATGTACTCTGCAGTGAGAGGAACTCCTCTATGGCTTTCGGATTTTCACTTTTTATCAAAATGCAATGGTTGGACCAATGGCATTCCCCGGATATTCTACCGTGGGTGTTATTA
>CASGHA010000089.1 GCA_949319355.1 uncultured Methanospirillaceae archaeon
GTTTTGGTTGGTTATTTCATTCTCAACCGAACCAGATTATTCACCAGCGACGGGGCGACCGGAAAGCCGGTCTCCGTCAAACCATTTAAAGTGACCTCGATTTCAGACATCATTGAAAAAATAAAGGACATTCTGTTTAACCCGGTGGAATGTTTCCAAAGGTCCCGCCAGGACGATTTCAGGGATGTGTTTACCTATCTCGTCCTTATTACTCTTGTTCCTGTCATCATCATGGGTATTGGTGCGGCATTTAATGTAGCCGTGGCACATCAACCTGCACTTATTGCATTTGGAGCGGTTCTCGCCGCGTTCATTGCGATCCTGGCGCTGGTCATCATTTTCGGGATATGGACACACATCTGGGTCCGCATCCTGGGTGGTCAACAGACAATTAAAACGACAATAATTGCGATTGCCTACAGTGCAACCCCTTTCATCCTCCTTTTCTGGGCTGGACCTGTCAGCATTATCGGCGGAGTATACAGTTTTTTCCTCTCTTTTTTAGGAATTCGCGAACTTCAGGCGATGTCCGGCGGAAAAGCCATAACGACACTCATACTCTCATGGGTAACCCTGGCAATCGTGATCCTCATCCTATCGGTAACATTTGCTATCCTTGCCTTTCTTTCTCAAGGGGTCAAACCCCTATAATGGCTCTTTTGAGATTCCCCTGCAAGAAATCATCCCTTGATGGGTCAACTCATCTGCCGGGCCAGACTGTTGACGTATGAGGATTTTGCCAGAGATGGACAGTGAAAATTAAAATTATGAATATGAGTGGTCTGGCAGGGCCAGATGAGGGCTTTCACCTGGACTTCGGACAGGGATATTTTTCTGGGTCCAGTCCTCTGAAATCATCATGCGAAGAGCTACCCCTCAGAACCGATTCAATGGAAGATCCAAGAGAAGAATCAACATAGTAGGCACATTCGAGTAATCAACCTCTTTTTTCCGGGCCGTCCCATTTATGTATCCATGATCCTGCCTGCTGTATTGCACCCCGTTACAATACCTGTGAGTATTATGGTTCACTGCTCTCTGAGCCTGACGAGGTGCAGCAACTGCCACTCCCGCTCCGCGAAGGTAGCGGCATCAGCTCCGGCAGGATCAGATGAGTCCCGGATGGCGGTCGCGGCATAGATGGCAGCGGCGATGGAGTGCGTTTTGACATGGGCGGTCGCCATGGCGTGTCCGGCGGCACGGGCGGCCGACCGGGCAGCGCTGAACTCTCCGGCCCCGCGGGCGGCGTCATGGGTATCAAGGGCGGTCCGTCGCACATCGGCCATCCTGAACACCCCTGTCTGCACCCAACTCCTGCAGGCATCAATGGCCTTGTGGGGCCGCTGGTCTCCAGGAAATGAGTCCTCGAACAGGTGCAGGACCCGTTCTGCACAGTCGGCAGCCCATACCGCGAGGGTCTTCTTATCAGTATTGGCCGCGAGGTCGGCGATCTGCTGGTCAAGGGGGGTGACTGCCATGATCCGTCGTCGCACGGTACTCTTCCTCTTTGTCAGGGAACTTAGCTCAACAGAGCAAAAAGGTGGTTATGTGTGGATTATAGGTGTCTTCATGAACGGAAAGACCGGCCGGAACTGTCTTTCAAGACCTGGTTCATGCCTTTGGTTTTATGGAAAAAGGGGTTTGAAGAACCATTTCAGACGGACTGGTACCGCATCGCCTGGTTAAACCTTGAAATAAGCCCGTTCACCCCGGAGAAGTGGGAGTACTGAAGGTCGCTCGACTTCTGGGTGCTGTTCCCCCGTGCCTGTTCGGTATGGATGTTCATGAACGCAGACGCAGAGCCGACCGCCGGGACGAAATACCCCGGGTCATAGGGCATTCCGGTCAGGTCCACGTTGTAGTTCAGTTCGGCCGGTACATACGGACTCGCCGCAACGGTCCGGGTCTGGGCGCTGCTGGTAAGGGCACCCCTCGCAAGGTTGAACGAGCTTCCGGCATAGACCTGGCTGTGGAAGAGGGGGTCAGTCGATTCCGTTTCCATGCCGACGACTTCGGTCGAGACCATCCTGCCGGGGAGAGGTCCGTACGAGAGGCCGTCGAAGGACAGAGCTCTCTGGGAATTGAGGTTGTACTGGCCCAGGCCCATATTGCGGGTATCGACCCCGAAACTCTTGGAATATGATATCATTCCGCCATATGCCTGGGTATACTCCCCGTAGTTGGTCGTCGCCTGGACCTCCCCGGGGACGATCACTCCGTCGATGGCATCGCTGGAGATAGTCCAGGTCAGGGCGTCCGACTGTTCCATGGACCCGATGACCTGGACCTGCCCGAGGGCAGGACCACACCCCGCACTCACCAGCACAATGGTGATGAGAGCGGTAAACAGGGACCGGACTGTGATCATGGTCTTTCACATCACGTGTATATTCAAGCGGATCGTGTCTGAGGTGATCAACCTTGGGATGATTACTAATTTTCATGCACTCATGGTTTTCATACGGTTTTTCCGTCGTTCACTTCCATTTTCTCAATCTGATGATCAGGGAGGATATCTAGGAACTCACCCGGGACTCAGTATCAGGCCCGTTTCCTGTCCCTGGAAAAGTCAGTGCACGATTGAAATTGGAAATCTGTGTGACCGGTCGGTTTTCCCCGGAAATATTTATCAATCTTCGCAGGATTGTTGATCTATGGAGTCGATTGGAACCCGGAGGGACGTCCCTCCCGGGAAGGTCCGGCGAACAAACGTATTTTCCAGTTTGTTTGTCCAGAAATTAAGGAACTTCGAAGCGCTTTCCGATTCCTCCGGTGACTGGAATTCAGACAGACTAAAGGGGGGATGACCTATGGGTAAGTTTTGCCGGCAATGTGGTGCCCCCGTCGAACCCGGGAGCCGGTTCTGCGATGAATGCGGGGCACCTATCGAGGCGGCACCACCGGTACCGTCTCCTCCACCGCCCCCACCTGTACCTCAGGCTTCCATACCCCAAGCCCCCATACCCCCCGTTCCGCAACCAACTCCGGGGGCCCGGTCGGTCCCTGTACCCATCATCATCGGTGCGGTCATCGTCGTGATTGCCATTATCGCAGCGATTCTCCTCCTGCCCGGGCTTTTGCCCGGTCAACCCGGGAAAGGGGCCCTGCCAGGGACAACCGGATCAACCCCGAAGTACGTCGTCGGGGATATCGTGGAGGAATCAGATGGGACGCTTTACATGGTACTGGGGGTTCACAAGGCATCAGGCCTCTATGCGTACGGAATACTCCGTAAGCAATCCGATGGCACCTATTATGCATACGATACTCTCTGGCTGAACTGGATGGACAAGCCATTCGGGGATTTTGAGGCGGAATATTCAAAGGTCGACCACCAGGACCCAAAAATTGTCGTTATCGAGTCCCTTCTTAGTCCGTCGACGAATCCACCGAAATATGCAGTTGGGGACATCGTGATGAGCACCTCTGACCTGACGTCCGGATATTTGTCCATCGTTCTTGATGTTGACAGGGCGAATCACCGCTACACGAACAACCTGGTGTACAAGGAAAATGATGGGTCCTATTCCACCTGGTATGATGAATGGAGACGCCCAAGTTACACCGAATTCCAGATTTATGAGGGTATTTACACAAAAAAGGTCGGCAATGTGGATCCGAAGAAGGTCATCCAGGAGTATTCTTCATCCGAGCTGCCGGTAACCCAATAACCTTCACGGGCCCTTCTGGACCCGTCTCACCGCCTCAATCTCCGGTTTTCCCCATCTGCCCAGCATCTCCACGATCGCCTGCACGTAGGGTTCCTGCCTCGTCAGGCTCGGGGAAACCCGGGGATCATGTCTCTCTGACGCCCTTCCCATCTGTGCATGTCCCGTCGCGATGAAGTGGAGGAAGTCCTCCTTCGGCAGGTTCCAGGTGACATTCACCCGCAGCCTGACCATGTTCCTGTTGACCGGGTTCGGGAAGAGGACCGCCCTCGTCCCTGGTAACAGGACAGGTTCACCGGAGCCGGTCCGGGCAAGCTCGGGGACGCACTGCCATAATGCATCGCAGGCAAGTAATGCCTCAGGGCACTCCCGGCAAAACCGGTTGGTGGGCGGAAAGCCGTCACCGCGGTAGTTCCTGCAGAAATGGATGTCCATGGTGCCCGCTCCAGACAAATGGTTCGAGGACCTGGGTCAGGCCCGGTCGTATAAAGGATATCATCCGGCAGCTGATGGTTTTTTTCATCTGGTGACAGCCTGCTCCGGATGCGGAGATGCCAAACGACCCTGACCCACAAAAAAGGAAAAGAAGGGAGCAATGGATCCTGGTCAAAGAAGAGTAAGGAAGGATGGTGTCCCCCATCATGTCCGCGAGAACGGCCCGAATTCTGCTGACGTGAACCCTGTGACTCCTCCTGACCCGTCTTCTGTGAAGGTGAGGAACCCGACGAGGTCATCAGGGTTCGGCCATGAAAGGTACCACGTGTCTCCGGTCCAGTGCGTCAGGTTTCCCTGGTACCGGCCGGGTCCGAGCTCAACCGTCATGTTCTCTGTAGCCGGCCCCTCGTTCACTTGGAGAATTCCGTACAAATCGCTTTGATAGGTCCCGGCCATCTGCTGGGTCCCGATCGTCGCAGGTTTTGCGTCTGTCGGTGGCATAGGGGCCTTGACGAGCGAGTTCCACCCGGCCTGCGAGGCTTTTTCCCTGGCCTGGAGGTCGGTGCCACTTCTCCCGATGTACCCCTCCAGGAACTCGTCCCGGATGGCTTCAGGGAAGGCTGTCAGCTGCTTGTTCGCGATGACCACGATCCCGCTCCTTTTTCCCGGTACGAGGACGACGACCGACCGGACGCCGTCAAGGGCCCCGTTCTTCTCGATGACCCGTTCCCCGAGGAACTGGTACGAGTCGCAGCCAAGGCCGGTAGCCCCGTTCGGGTCATTTAGCGGACCGCTCTGCCCTGCGACCATACTCGCCGCATGGATCTCCTTTACTGTTTCCGGTTTCAGGATTTGCTTTCCATCAACCGACCCGTTGTTCAGCATCATCCTGAGATACTGCGTCATGTCCCTCCCGGTCGAGACTACCTGGCCGGCAGCCGGAAAGGTGGCCTCTTCGAGGGGAATGGTATGGACATCTGCCCCGGTCCCGGCATGGCCCGAGACATGGTTTTCGTCGAGGTACAGGGTTTCCATCCGGGCCCCGGAACGCGTCATGCCGAGAGGCCGGATGATCCGGGCGTCAGTCAGGTCCTCCCAGCTGCGGTTGTCAACCGCGGCCGCGGCCTCGCCGGCAATGAAATACCCGGCGTTCGAGTACAGGTACTTTTCCCTGAAACTGGCACCCGGCTCGAGGTACCGCAGGCGGTAGAGCATCTCTTCGTTGGAGTACCCGACCCTTCCGAGCAGTTCCCCGTCGAACTTCCTGAGCCCGGAACGGTGGGCCAGCAGGTCACGGAGGGACGCATGTTCACCGGCGTACTCGTCTTTCAGCCTGAAGTCCGACAGGTACCTGACGACCGGCTCGTCCCATTTCAGTTTCCCCTCGTCAACGATCGTCCCGATGGCTGCTCCCGTGACGTACTTGGATACCGATGCTATCTGGAAGCGTGTGTCCGGATCGACCTTTTCCGGCTTCCCGTTTTCTCTGACGCCAAATCCCTGAAGGTAGACGACGCTGTCGTTTTCGACGATTCCTACAACGGCACCCGGCACGTCGTATTCCGCCATCTTTTGAGTGACAAAGGCATCAAAACCGTCTGTTTGCCCGGCTTTCGTGCCCGTCGTCATGCAACCGGCCAGGAATACCGTGCCGGCGACTGTACAGACTGCCAGGGCCAGGAGGGCATACCTCAGGGAGGGGGTTTCCATGGAGGGGTGTTCGTATCCAGGAGGCTTAATCATCTCCTGTCACGCTGTCCTGGGGATGCGTTGTACTCATACCCCTGAAAGGCCCGGATACAGTCTCTTGCGGATGGCGGGGAGTAGTGGGCCATGGACCGCTTCGTGTCAGGGAACGACGGGGTGAAGATGGAGGTCCCGGAGTGGCCGGGAGAAAAATTTACCGGCGGTAAGATCTCATATTGAGGATGCGTTTATAATGGAGTCTCCCTCTGCCAGCACCCTGTTTCTTTTCGCCACCGCTCTCATGCTCATCACCGCCGGCTGCCTCCACTCACCGTCTTCCCAGTCACCTGGAGCACCGCCAATGGTCACCCCGGGCCCTGTTCCAACCATCATCTCCAACGAGACCCTGGTCGCCTTCGTGGGCAGTGCCCTCGCCTATGTGCACGAAAACGGGAAGGAAAAAGCCCTGCGGGAATTTTCCGACCCTCACGGCCGGTTTGTCCGGGGAGAACTCTACGTCTTTGCCTATGACTTCAACGGCACGACGCTCGCACACCCGGTGAACCCCGAGAAGATCGGTATCAACCGCCTGAATGAGACAGAGGGAAACGTGGGCGTCTTTCTCTCGAACATAAGCGCTGTTGCCTGGAACGGGAGCGGGTTCTACCGGTTCAGCTACATCAACCCGGCCAGGAACAGGATGATGGAGTCTAAGCTCGGGTATGGTGTGAAGGTGGACGATACCTGGTGGCTCGGGTCAGGGGTCTATGCCGGACCGGCAGACCCGGTGCCTGTACCTTCAGGAAAGTAGGGACTGTCTGGTCAGCTCGGTACAATGCATCGAAACGGGCCGTTTTTTTAAAATTTCGGGACACCGGCAGGACCCGGAGAAGCGCTTCAGAAAAAAGGTTTATTCAGGGGAAGCTGACTACGTCGTTATTCTCCATGAGTTTTCTGACCTGTGGTTCACGTATTGGGTCAGGTTCGACATACTGCCCGAAGTCAGACCACAGACGGTTGAAATCATACCCGGGTGTCCCAAGATGCTCCGTGGCACGGGTCACGTTGACCGTGCCGGTCCGCGTAAATGACCGGTACACATGGGGATAGCCTTCGGCCCCGAGGAACGAGGCGTTGCCGGTGACCACCTGGAAGTGCAGGTGCGGGATATCGGAGTTCCCGCTGTTGCCCATGAGACCGATGACCTGCCCTTCCTTCACGATATCGCCGGCCTTCACCCGGACCGAGCCGTTCACCATATGGGCGTAGCAGGCGTACTTGCCGTCCCCGATGTCGACGATGGCATGGTTGCCGGGCAGGGTCGAGACGTCCCCGGGCGGGGCCGAGTAGATGGTATCGATGTCGGGCAGGCCGTCTCCGGCCTCCACGACGGTCCCGTCAGCGACCGCGTGGACCTCCTTACCAAACCCGTAATAATTCCTGGCGAGTGTTGCGTTACCGTCTGCGGCATAGCCGGTCGCCGGGTCGAGGTACACCCAGTCCTGGGCGAACCTCTGGGGCACCCGGGTCACGCCGTTCAGGGTGATCTGGGCACGGAAGTGGTGGGTTAAAGGCTACGTGGTCTCCATCGCAAGCCATCCCGGACCAATAAACGGGGGACCCACGACCACCGGGGCGAGGTCTTTCCGGACCGCGACCCCCCCTCCCGAAACGGCGACCGGAGGCAGGCCTTCGGCGGTCCGGTTGAAGGTCACCCGGTGGGTGAGCCGGTCCGGGACCTTGTCCGGGCTGACGACAAGCCATATCGAGACCCTGGGGACCGGGACTTTCCCCGTTCCGTTCAGGAGTTCAGCGGGTGTCGGTGGCGGGACGGCGGCCGGGTGGAACATGGCTGCAAGCAGGTCGCCATCGAGGGTGTCAATGACGGTCCCGGTGGCCGGGTCAAGGACCTCCAGGGTCTCCGGCAAGGGCACCTGACCGAGGGCTGGTTTAAATTCGAGTTCGTAGGCGAGGTTAATCCCATCCCCGCCTGCGACAGGGATTGGCGCGAACGGCACGGTGAGGTTCAGGACGGGAGCATCCGGCAGAGCCTTTTCTGACGGCTGGGTGCACCCGGCTGAAAAAAGGAGTACAATGATAACCAGAATGACAGGGAACATGAGCGTAGGTTTCATGGAAATAACATCAGGTTCTCTGGCCGGTACCAGATAAAGGGATTCAATTGCACACCCTTTCCCCCAGCCCCGGATTTCTGTCTCCCGCAGGATGTTGCTGTTCGTCACCGATAAGGACCTCTTCAAGCGACCGTTTCGGGACGTGGTGGATACCGCATGCGTCCCGCCAGTACGTGGTGTTCCCGTCCGGTCCGACCGGTTCCAGGACAACCTCCTCGGCCTGGTATCCAAAGGCCAGCACGAGGTGGACCTCGTATCGCTCTGGGAACCCGAGCACCGAACGGAGCCGGGGCTTCCGGATAGAGCCGAACATGCACCCCCCGATGCCCTGTTCAGCTGCTGCGAGCATGATCGTCTGGGCCGCGATGCCGATATCGTAGGCCGTGAAAGGGGTGCATTCACCCTCCGTAACGATAGTTATGTACCCTGCCGGCCGTTCCCCCACTACTGGTCCTCCCCAGTCCGGGAGGTCAAGGGCGAAGGAGAGGCAGGCGCTGATATCAGCAGTCTTTTCAGGGTCGGTCGTGATGATGTACCTGAGCGGCTGCCGGTTCCGGGAACAGGGGCAGAACCGGGCGGTATCGACAAGCCCGGCAAGCGTTTCCCGGGTAATGCGCTGGTCTTCATGAAACCGGCGATAACTCCGGCTTTTCTTCACGAGGTCGCGGATATCGTGTCCCATGTCCATCTTCCTTGGGGTTACGGGTAATAAGGTATTTGGAGCAGGCTGCTTTGTCCCATCAGGAGAAGCACAGACAAAAACGGTCCCTCCTGGAATTTTTCACTACCCTGCACGTTCGAACTCATACCCCCGGGGGTCCTGAATGTCCGGGTCCCGGAACGAATTGCTTCGGGCGGGCCATGCCGTCCTGATGAAATTCATCCCGGTGACAAGCGGGACGGGTCCTTAAAAGGACTCTGGATTTACCCGCATGATACGAACAACAAACCAAAACCTTATTCACGGACTCCCACCCATGGGGACTTCAGACTGGAGAGTATACATGGACATATCGCGGGTATCACACTACTCCGGAGTGCTCGTCATAGCACTCGTCTGTTCCTGCCTTGTGGCGGGACCGGCCCTGGCCGCCAGTGTGCAGGCCACACCGACCAAAACCACCACCGGCAACGCCGTCTTCATAACGACGCCCGCAAAGGCGACCGTGTTCATCGACGGCAACCTGTCAGGCACGACGAAACTCTCGGTCAAGGGCCTTTCTACCGGAAAGCACACCTACCTTCTCCACAAGCTCGGATACCAGAACATGACCGGTGTCTTTGTGATCTCCGCCGGCAAGACGACCACGATCACCAAGACCCTCCAGGAGAGCAAGATCCCTATTGAGACCCCGGTAATGTGCAACCAGCCCTATGCCCTTTGCGATACCTCGGCCTGCACACCGCTCCCGAACGATCCGACCAAGGTGAACTGCACCTGCTCAATCGAGAACGGGGTTTCTTCAGGTATGGGTTCCTGCAAGGACCGGCGAACCCTGAACATGTACAACTCCAGCAAGACCGGGTGGATGATTAAGAGCGGTGCCAGGTTCGGCCAGATCACCTCGACCTACTCGTTCCTGCACGCACTGCCGACGACCGACGGGAAGATCCCGAACCGGAAGATCGACCCGAACTACACGGGAAACATCATCCTCAAGTACTGCAAGGCCCCCCAGTGGGCGAACTGCCTTGACATGAAGTGTATCGTTCCCGCCGCCGACCCGAAGGCCGATGTGAAGCAGGACCGCAAGGCGGCCGACTATGCCATCTGCGAGTGTGCCATGGTGAACGACGACCCTGAGTTCTACATCGCCTCGGCAGAAGGGGCCGGTACCTGTTCTGACCCGGAGATCTGCACGAAGTATATCTGGTCCGCCGGTGACAAGGACCTCATGAATGCCGGCATCAAGTCGTTGAAGACCTACCTTGCGTCCCATCCGAAAGAGGACCCGGCCCAGCAATACGTCATGCCGATCTGCGATTTGGAAAAGTAAAATTCATGATTGGGCCCCCCTTTCGCGGTTTGGGGGAGGAACCTTTTTTCATTTTTTTAAAGCAAGCAGGGAGATTTTTTCAGGTGCCGTTCATGGTTGATACCGGAGGATTTTTTAAAACAGGGGACAGCGTATTGGTTCATTTTTTCGTTTCGGACCAGAAGCGTTGAGACGAAATTACACGGGATACCTGTTCAGCCCTGACCTGGTCCCTGCAATCCGTTCCATGGCCGCCTTCTCACCGGACTGTTCGGTTCCGATCTGTATCGTGACACGGTCTCCCTCCCTCAGATCAGGGAACAATACGCACGGGAGATTGGATGGTGTCCCAGGTTTAGTAACGATTTCCGCCCAGCCTCCCTCGATCCAGTTAACAACGCCTTTTTGCATCATGCACATGCCTTCTTACCCTGGTTGCCCTCTCTCCCGGAAACGCCTCCGCATCCTCATGATATGCAACAATCCTTACAGGACAGGTCAATTTGTTGATTGGTCCTGCATTTAAAAAAGCACAGGAGTGTGGAGTCATCCATGCACTATCACCGGCAGAAAAGCCCAACTGCCGTTTCGCACGATCCCAGCAGTTCAGACCAGGTTTTTTCCCCTTCCCGGGGATGTATCCTGCCAACGATCAGGGTATGCCCTGTGTATTACGCACCAACAATTGTTCCTGGTGCTCCCATTCAAACTTCAGACAGGTTCGTGGTCCCTGATGGATCATCGGACCATCAGGCGGAAAAGGAGGAAAGTATCCAGAAAATCGTCTCCTTTCAGGGACACCCCGGCAGGTCAGCACCCCTTGCTCCTCCCCCTATGATTTCTTTGACCAGTACCTCCCTGCTCCGTGAGAGTGAGACCCGGTGCCTGGTACAGCGGGTACCCATGGGTGAACATCACCGGTACGTCACGAAGAACTCCGACATGAAGGACTCCACTGCACGACACAATGTTTTTATGCTAAACCATCTTTAAATGCAATTGACAGCATCAAAATGGTTAAAAAATTTCTCTTAACTGCTATTATTATTCTATTGTGTGTTTCTCTTCTTTTTTTTGGGTTCAGTTACCTGAGTTTCAGTCATGACATGGGAGTAGCAAAAGAACGGTTATCAACAAGTGAAATTCTAAAAACACCTCATGGCGATATTGAATATGCAGTACAGGGGGAAGGTACGCCGGTCCTGCTGTTGCATGGTGCCGGTGGTGGATTTGATTTTGGTCTCTGGACCGGCAGGGTGTTTTTCAAAACCAACTATACCATAATCTCTGTATCACGGTACGGCTATCTTCGTTCACCAATTCCCGATGATGCATCAATTCAAAACCAGGCGGCCCTGTACAATGTCCTCCTGGATCACCTGAACATAACTAAAGTAATCGTTGTCGGTGCTTCCGCCGGAGGTCCTTCTGCTATCCAGTTCGCGAACGATTATCCCGGGAAATGTTCGGCACTGGTATTGATCTCTGCAGTAAGCGGGCCTGAACCCCAGGGCAGCAAAGAACCCGTGTATATCACCGTACTCCATCTGATACAGCAGTCGGATTATGCCTACTGGCTTTTTTCCAGGTTCGCGCAATCCACAATCCTTGATTTAATGGGTATTCCCAAAGACGTCTATACCAGTTTTACCCCGGAACAAAAACAATATGCACAAGAAATGCTGGATGTGATGCATCCAATGACCCCACGATATGAAGGAACGATGAACGATGCAGAGATGCTTCTCGTTGATACGATTTCCGCAGGTAATCTCAGTGCCCCGACGTTAATAATCCACGCCAAAGATGATGCACTGGTAAACTATACCCATGCACTCCATTCCCATGAAATGATAAAGCAATCAGAATTAGTGTTATTTGACACCGGGGGACATGCGATGTTGTCCCAGGTAGATCATGTCAGGGAGACGACCGGACAATTTCTCAATATGTCCGGTAAGGAACCTGGTTTTGAGGAATAAAAGCCCCCATGAATTTCTCGTTATAGAATGACCCCCGGACAACACGATCATTATCCCGGTGACAACGTTTCGCTGTAGCGAACCCCGGGATTTAAAATCGGATTGTGGGTATTTTTCTGTCAACATGGCCTGCGGATTGCAGGAATAAAAACGCAAAAAATAGGTGGTGAATGAAAACACAACCAGAAATGCCAGTTGTCCCCCCTCAGGAAAAAGGGGGTCCTACGTGCTGATCCCGAGTGCCGCCGAGACCTCGGCAAGAGCCGTCTTTTCTGGTTCACTGACTGCACTACCGTCCTCTTTTGAGGCCTCGGCAACCTTCTGGCCGATGGCGAGGACCCATTTCTTGTAGGCGACGGCTTCTTCAGGAGGGACCTTGGCAAGAGCGACAGATACAGACTGGCAACTGCTGATAGTCTTTGTCCGGTAACCGGCCTGGTCCTTTTTCCATAGTTGCTGCTGCTCATTCACCAGGTCCTTGACCTTTGACTGGGCCTCGGCAACGACCAGCCCCACAAGCCCGCTGCCGCTCGCGGCTGCCAGGTTTGCCGGTTCCTGCATCATGGTCTTCGTTTCACCCCAGAACCCCATGATGTTCGGGGCTGCTACGATGACCGTCATTGAAACGGCGTAGGGGAGACCTACCAGGGTATTCCACTCATCTTCGGTAAATGATTCTTTCAATCCCATATCGTCATACTGGAAAAGCAGGGAAATTAAAGGTTTTGTAGAGGTTATATCCCTACCCGGACAGGTCCCGTCCATCCCGTGGGATTCGTACTCCCCTCCGAAATTGTGCAGGTGAACGGTGTCCAAAGGGAGCAACTGTTTCCGGGTCCCAGGATCCGCACCCTGACTATCGGAAACAGAATTTATGCCTCCATCCCCGCCTGGGTGTGAGTGGCCTTAAAACACGGTTTACCTCTTCCCTTTTCATCAACACCTAAACCTTTATTTTAGCTCAGACGAAGACGGGCTTGAGAAGACCGTGACGGAGAAAAAGAGGGTTTCAGGGACTTCCCTCTTTCGTCCAAAACGTTCCCTGGCGACTCCTGACCCCCCTGGCCATGAACGGAGGAACTCACCTGATGTCAACCGGAATCGTATACAGCCCGGAATGCCTGACGTACACTGCCCCTCCGGACACCCCGGACCGTGTCTTCAAGACGGTAGAATACTTCCGGTCCCATGGGGTAGACGATTTCATCACTCCCCGGGAATATGACGAGAAGTATATCCGGGCCGTCCACACCGCCGGGTATATGGACCGGGTCGGGACCGTGTGCAAGGTGATGGCGACCGGTCTCGAATGTGCCCATATCCGGTTGTCAGTGGACTCCTGCCTGACGGCCGGTGAGCTTGTCGCTGAAGGGGAGCTGGAAAACGCCTTCGTCCTCTGCCGGCCGCCAGGCCACCACGCGTACGCCGATGCTGGCGGCGGTTTCTGTTACTACAATAACGCTGCGGTCCTTGCCCGGTACCTCCAGAAACAGGGCTTTCACAAGGTGATGATCGTCGACTGGGACGCCCACCACGGGAACGGAACCGAGGCCATCTTCTACGGGGACCCGTCCGTGCTGTACGCCTCAGTCCACCAGAGCCCCCTCTACCCCGGGACCGGAGAGATGACCGATACCGGGTCCGGACCCGGGGAAGGGTATACCGTCAACGTCCCCGTGCCCTCCGGGACGGGGCATGATACTTACATGGCCATCTTCAGGGAGGTCCTGGTCCCGATCGGGAAGTCCTTTCACCCCGACGCACTTGTCATCTCCGCCGGCCAGGACAGCCAGAGGGATGACCCAGTGGCCCAGCTCCGGCTGTGCCCGGTGAGCTACCACATGATGACTGAACGACTTGTCCACGACGTCTGTCCCCGGACCATCGCCGTCCTCGAAGGGGGCTATCAGCCTGAAAACAACGCTCCTGCACACCTTGCCATCGTTTCCGCTCTCATGGGAAGGACAAACTACGACACCCCTGAGTTTAACGTCGAGCCGGATTATGCAAGGACGGCGGTCCGACAGGCAAAGGAGGTACTGGCGGAATACTGGTAAGAGCAACCAGCGTCGCTGTCCCGCACCACTCCTCTCCTCATGAATTTTAACCTATGCGTGGATGCAGTGAGTTCTCCCGGGTTGAAACCCTGGCAGGGATTTACAGGACCTGCAACACGAAAAATGGATTACCGGTTATTTCTTTTTCTTTCCAAGCATCCGGTCGACGATGTCGGTTGCATCGGTGGGTTTTTTCGGCGGTTTCTGTCCAACGTCCTGGTCCTTCTTTTTTGCCATACCATCACCTTCATCCGGGGTCCCATAACAGTTTCGCCGGCCACTCCCTCGCAGTAAATGTCTCCCTCAGGGGAGTGAAGGATGGCAGGTATGGGGCCATGGTATGCCAAAAAAAATGTCCAAAGACCTGTCTCTCCAGTTTTGTTCCTGACGGGAGTTTGGGTTAAAAACGGAACCCCCCCTTGGGGACGGTGATTTCAAACCTGGCACCCTTGCCGTGTTCCCCTGTTTCCTCGATCGAGATACCGGTGATTGCCAGGATTTCCCGGGAAAGGTAGAGGCCAAGGCCGGTGTTCTGGCCAAAGCCGCGGTCAAAGATCCGTGACTTGTTTTCAGGCGGGACACCGGTCCCGTTATCCTCGAACACGATGACTACCTGGTCTCCCATTTTTTTAAGGGAGACTGTTATTGTGTTCATGCCCTCTCCGGCATAACGAAGGGCGTTGTCAATGAGGTTATAGAAGACTTTTTCAAGGAGCAGGTCAGCATAGACCGAGACCCCGGAGAGTTCGGTACGGACCCGGACCTCCCTCATCGGCAATGCCTGCTCGGCCTTTTGAATGGTGCAAAGGACGTCGTGCCAGGCCGGGGCGTTGACTCCGAGGTCCTGGTATTCTTTCGTGAAGGCGATCTGTCGTTGTATGGCACCGGCCACCCGTTCCGCCTTAAGGATGAACTCTGATATCTTCGCTTCGTCTCCCAGGAACTCCTTGGAGAGGTCGAGGTAGGCCCTGAGAGCCAGGACCTGGTTATTGATGTCGTGCCGCGTTATGCTGGAGAGGAGGTTCAGTTTCTTATTAATCTGCATGAATGCCTTTTCAGCCCGCTTTCTTTCGGTGATATCACGGATCACGAGGACGATGCGGGACGGCTGGCCATGGGCGTCATACAGGAACGACGCGTTCGCTTCGATATCAATGATGCTCCCGTCGGTACGGACCGCCCGGTACTCCCCGAGACCAGTGAAAACACCTTTGAACATCATAGCGATGTTCTCGGCAGCCCTCTTTCGGTCTTCTGCTATGAGAAACTCGTCAATCCTGCGGCCCCGGATATCGTCCTCGCGGGAATAGCCGAATATCGTTAAAGCGGCAGGGGACACGATTTCAACAGTCCCCTGGAGGTCTGTTATCGTGATGTCGTCCGGGGAGGCACGAAGGATCGACCGGTACCTCTCCTCGCTCTCTCGGAGTTCCTCCTGGGCACGCCGTTGTTCCGTGAGGTCGACATGGGTCCCGACCATCCGCGTCACTTTTCCCTGGGAGTCTTTCGTGGCAACCCTGCCACGGCCGAGGATCCATTTATAGGTGCCGTCCTTCATGCGGTACCTGAACTCTGCTGCGAAAGCCCCTCCCTCAGTCAACCGGGCCAGGACCATTTTTTCGGTTGATTCGCGGTCATCCGGGTGGATGAGTTCTTTCCAGGCCTCGAATGTTACGGGGAACTCATCGGGACGGTACCCGAGCATCTCGTATGCCCGCGGGCTCCAGTATACTGTATCCTGTGTGAGGTCCCAGTCCCAGAGGCCGTCGCTCGTGGCTTCAAGCGCAAGGGAAAGACGCTCCTCGCTGGAACGGAGCGCTTGTTCGGCCTCTTTGCGTGCAGTGATGTCCCGTGCGGCTGCATAAATGAGGTTTCCATAGGGGATCGAACGCCATTCGATCCACCGGTATGAGCCGTCCCTGCACCTGTACCGGTTTACAAAGCCGACCACCTCCCTGCTCTCCTTCAGATCGGCTACGGCATTGAGGGTGGGTTCCAGGTCGTCCGGGTGGACAAACTCAAGGAAAGGACGTCCCATCAGTTCTTCCTGGGAGTAACCTAGCGTTGTTTCCCACGCCCGGTTCAGCTTGCGGAAATAGCCGTTCATATCGGCGATGCAGAGGAGGTCAAGGGCCAGGGTAAAGAAACGGTCGAGTTCCTGTGATGTTTCCTGGAGTGTCCTCTCGGTGTGTTTGCGCTTTGATATATCCCAGAACACCGCGACGAAATAGTCTTTTTCCGGAGAGAAAACCGAGACCTGGAGCCATATATTTAGTGGTTTAAAATCTATCTCGAACTCTTCAGGCTCGCCGCCCGAGGCCACCCGCCCGTAGGTTTCAAAGAGTTCTGGGGTCATATCACGTATGTCAGGGATAACCTCGAGGACTCGTTTCCCGGCGACGCCCTTGAGGCCTGTCAGCCGCTCGAAGGAGCTGTTGACATCGAGGTAGACCCAGTCAACAGGCCTGCCCCCGGGGTCATAGATCATCCTGCAGTAGGCAAACCCTTCCAGCATGGTGTCGAAGAGCCTGCGGTACCGTTTTTCGCTCTCCCGAAGCGCACTCTCTTCCTCCTTCAGTTCACGGAGGATAAGGCTGTACGGCCGTTTCAGGCTGATCACGACAAAGACCCGGTAGAAAAGATAGACCGAGACGACCCTGAAAAGGTGCCCGAGCATGTTCATGAACCCGAACACGGAGATGTACGAGGTGAATGCGAGTTCTCCCAGGATTAGGAAGACCTGGGCCCAGATGAGCAGTTTCCAGACTTCCGGCTCGAAATGCGCCCGCTTATTGTAGATGACGGCACAGGTGAGAGCAAGGATCCCCGAGATAATGTACTCGCTGCCGACCTTGAAGGAAGTAAGCCCGCTGCCCTCGACATAACAGTGCGGGAAGTTTTGCCATACGAAGATACTCGCGAAGAGCAAGCTACAGGCAGCGGTGCAGGCTGCAAAAACGATAAGGAAATCATGCTTCCTCTCCCTGGTTACAGTCCTGCCGATGAACAGGGTTGCCACGAGGAAAGCCATACTCTGGAAGTACCTGGCGGCGATCCAGAGCTGGGTCGGGAGGTCAGCGCTGTCGCCCGGGAACACTCCCATTCCCCGGTAGGCCAGGGTGTGGACGAGGTCGATGCCCGCAAAGAAAAGGAACGAGATCCCGATGATCAGGAAAAAACCATCCGAGATATGCCGCCGGGTGTTCCATACGATGATGAAGATTGAGAAGGCGACCGCGATACCGATGATTTCTGCTATCCCGTGGAACAGGGGGTAGTTAACCGTACTAATCAGGTACAGTGCAGCCAGCAGAACGAGGATCAGGGTCGCCTGGAGAAATGCCTGTGAATGGAACAGTTGGTTCACCTGCTCCGTCCAGGTCCCCTGATGTCCTTCTATTTCCATATCCTGACCTTGTGATAATCCATTAGTCCTCTATTCGGCAGTATATAAGGATATAGGATGAATGCGACAGGAATCAGCGGGATTTGAAAAGACCCTGAAGGATTCACGTTAAAAACCGGAAAGGAGTTCGGACCTGTTTCCTGGACTCTCCTATCCTCTGTTCTATCATGTTCATCCTGACCAGTATCAGCTGTTTCCTGGCCGGGCATGGTGATTTTATCCCCGGTTGAGTGGGAGTTGAGGCACCCGCCATCCGGGAACAGGTGCATGTCGGGGTATGAACGAAAGTACTGATCCCGTGCGAGGCCGTTTCCGGGATCCCTCTGCGGGTTGAGTATTCTCTGACTGAAGGAGGGCGGAAGCTTTGTGAA
Organism: uncultured Methanospirillaceae archaeon; assembly: GCA_949319355.1. Lineage (GTDB taxonomy): Archaea > Halobacteriota > Methanomicrobia > Methanomicrobiales > Methanospirillaceae > KLAP105. The sequence goes on from CASGHA010000089.1 coordinate 17,717, forward strand.
GCCCTGGTCGCGATCAACGAGAGGGCTGAACAACGGGACATCCTCCACCAGAAGGTCTGTACCCCTGTCTGTCACAGTAGCCGCTGTCTCCTGAAACGTCTGGTGTACCCGAAAGAGGGCTGACCAGTGATGGGGGAGCTTTCTCAATACTGAGGTATTGCCGTCACGAGGATCAAACCGATCCCTTTTATCTGCCCGGTCCGCTGATGAAACGGGTATGAAGGTCCTTTTGCTGCCGGTCCTCTGTATTGTTCTTGCCGCCTTTATCATGTCAGCGGGGTGTTCCTCCCCTTTGAAGAGCCCGGAGATATCGGTGAAAGGGGTAACCCTGAAATCCCTCTCCTTTAGCGGACTGTCGCTTGATGTTACTCTCCAGGTCATCAACCCGAACCCGGTCGGTATCACCCTGGACTCGCTTACGTTCGACGTGTATTACCAGGACGGTCCTGACTGGGTTTACCTGTCCCATGGCGAAAAGAAAGGCGTGACCATCAACCCCGGGGAAAACCAGGTAACGGTTCCGGTGACGGTTGACAACGCTGAGCTGCTCCGCTCCCTTGCCGGGTTCATAACGGGCGGGGAGGTCACCGTCCAGGTCAGGGGCACTGCATCGGTAGACCTCCATGGACTGGTGGTACCCATTCCGTTCACGCATACCACCACCGTGAAGCGGTAAACCAGGGTTTCCCTGGCTCGCAAATAAACCCTGATCACCATATTTTCTTTCTGATCGGGGCAGGCTTCATTGTTTTATCCTCGAATCCAGGCATTATAGGTCTCTAAACCCCCCACCCTCATCTAAGGTGGGACTGGACAAAGGAAAGAGCAGGGGCCAGAAAGAGAAGATCCTGCCTATGGGTCTGAACTTAAGGGCCAGGAAGTTGCAGCCTACACTATTGGAAATTACTATCAGCTCATTAACAGCCATGTTGTAAGAAAAGCCGCCTGTTCACCCTTCATGAAAAAATTCTTGCAGTTAACAGATTTATAGGATAAAAACCGATGAAATGGTAATGGAGGAGTGGATATGAACACCAAGGTCAATCATCCGTTGAGAAACGTTTTTCTCGTTGGAATTGTTTTCTGTATCTTCTGTATAATCTCACCCGTCGCCGCGGTCCACATTAAAACCGTCGACGAAGGCCTGCTCTCCGATCCGCACTGTTATGTCGGCGCGTACCTCGGTGGGGACATGGGAGTCAACGGTCCGAACCACTACAAGGCGACCGGCAATATCCAACCGTATGAAAGCCAGGTCCTCGATGGGAACGTGGAGTTCGGGTCAGGCCAGCCAGACACCGGGATAGACACGTTCCGGTCCATGGCCGGCTCCAACAACATCCTGTTCTCGCGATATATCAACCTCATGTGGTCCGGGACCGACTCGACCTATGAGAAGAAGGAAAATACCGCGGGCTCGACCATGTGGGGCTGGGCGGATGCCGTCATCCAGAAGGGTGGAGTGCCGGTCGTGGTCGTCGGACCGTACGGATACACCACGAACGGGCTCCTTGACCTTAAGGCCAAGCAGTTCGGGGTCAGTGGTGAAGACACCCTGAAAAAACTGGTGAACAACCTCGACCAGGTGAGCAAAAAGAACGGCGATGCGACCATCATCATCGTCTTCGGGCACGAAGCCGAGTCGCATAGCGAGGTCAACCCCACCTCCGAGTATAACAAGGACGGCCCGCACCACCAGGCATACCGCCAGATGTTCAGGCAGGCCGCTGATATCATCCACAACACCGGCAACAAGAACCTCCAGACCGGCTGGGTTACCAACGTCTGCGACGACCCCAAGGTCAAGCTGATCTACTG
>CASGHA010000090.1 GCA_949319355.1 uncultured Methanospirillaceae archaeon
TCCGGTGGATACCCTTGTACGAGACAGCTCCCTTCGGTAACCACTCTTTCTATGAGCTTGAACAGGAGGACTGAATGATTTTGTTGGCTTATTTCAAGCAACGGGTACCAGATGACCGGGAAAGTTGGAGCCCGCAGGGAAAATGCATCAAGGGCGCAGAAAAAGAAGGTCATGAGTCCCTTGGTACCTGACCCGGTCACCATTTCCTTCAGGCGTGAGACCTCTCTGTCACCTGAAGAAGAAGATGTGTCCAGGAGACTTTTCATCAACTGCAGGACTTTATTTTTTTCGGGGTCCCGCATACAGATGTTGTAAACCAGAAACGCGGTGATGTAAACGTAACCGGTCTCATTCCCGGATACGTCTCCACGGTTGTTATTTTTTATCCAGTTGTCCTCATCCCCCGATATCCAGTCATCAGAATCATCGAGGAGGGGAAACAGCGCATTAAGCCCGGCTTCCTCAATTTCCTTGAAAGCCTCGACTGCCCGCATCCTGGTATCGTAATCCGGGCTTTTCAGTTCGGTGACGACCGGGTCGAAAGCGTGAGGGTCTCCGGTGTATTTTAACCCTGCAACTGCTCCCCGTCGCACCTCACGGTCAGGGTCATCCAACACGTAGCTTAAGGTTAAGACTGCCTTTGGTCCCGACAGTCTCCCCAATGCAATGGCCGCAGACCTGCGGACATCTGCATGGCAATCATACGGATATTGCTTTCGGACCATGCAGGTCAAAGGTGCAATCGCACTGGCATCACCAATTTTTGCAAGGGCCTCGATAATCTCAACCTGTTTAGGCCGGACAGACGTCCTCAGAAGAGTGACCAGGGGATCTACTGCCCTTGGGTCCCCGATGTTCCCGAGTGCCCCTATTACGGCGGTTAACAGAGTCCCATCATCAGTTTCGAGCAACCTGATGAATGGTTCTACTGCTCTTGGGTCCCTCATTCTTCCAAGGGTCGTTACGATTCTGTCCTTTGCCTCAGTGTCCGGGTTTTGAAGTGCGGACATTAAGGGAGTAAATGCCGTGTCGCCGAGCAGGACCAGGGCGTCCTGGGCCTCGGACCTGACCTGGTAGTCGGCGTGGTTGAGAGCGGATAGTAAACCGTTAACATCCTTTTTTTCAGCCAGCCGTACAACATTCGGTTTAAACAGGTCCTGGAAAAAACCCATACCAATTCCCGGTCCTGTCACTATATCCACAATCAGGCATATACCCAACGGCCGGCACACGACCCCCTTTGGACCGGGTGGAACGGGCTGGCAACGACCAGGGAGTGGAGTCTGTGAAAATGGCGGATGAACAGGATTGAACAGCCCGATGCCCTTATTTCAGTCAAAACGGCGATAGGGCTTCTTAGGATACCCGTCAGACGTGCTTTATCCCATACCCCCGGCCAAGTTTCCTGAGCCCTTCTCACCAGGCCATTCACGCTCGGCCCTTAATAAGAACGAGGCCAACAGAAAAATGATGTCGGAATGGAAGACAAACCGAAAGTGGTACAGAAGTCAGTAAAGATCGTGGGGCTGCCGAAGGACTTCAGGGTACGAAAGCGTTGCCCGGAAGTCACTGACATCGCCGGTTTCAGGTACGAATACTGGTACGCCTTCATCTCGTACCTGGAAACATCGGGGTCCGGGATTGAAACCGGCAATGACCCTGCAAAAGTGGAGAACCTGTTCCAGTTCCCCTCGGGCAGGACCGACATTCACCTCTCAGCCTACCTCGAATGGGACAACAGGCAGGTCAGTGTCATCCTCTGGATGCCACTTGACAGGTACTCGAAGGACTGGGGCCGTGACCTTCAAGCGGCATATGGCGGGGAAATCAGGAAACAGTACGGGGATGAATTTGCCTGGGGCCGTACGATCTATGACCCGCATGGACACGGGGCCTTCGCTCTCTCTGTGTCACTGTTTATCGATATCACGGACCGGGACACCTGGAATACCCAGTTCCAGTGGTACATCGACCAGGTCCTGGTATTCCGGCAGGTCTTCGGGACGTGGATACGGGAGACCGACCTCGGGAAATACCGGGTACCTCAATAGTCCGCCCGGGAATGGTCCCATTTTACCTGGTACCCCTCACGTGGACAGGGAAAACTGGGCTTGTTTTCAATATTGTCCCAATATAGCCGGTGGATGTTCCGGTTGCAGGGGAAAGGCCCGTTCAACACATTTCTGGTCGTGACAAAACGACCCACGATTGCAGAAAGAGGAATCGGAAAAAAGGGTTTCTACGTGGTCCCCGCCTTTTCCTGATAGAGACGAGGTCGAAGTCTGCGCACATCTGCGACATATCCGATCTCGTCACGAAGAGCCGTGATTTCCAGCGGGTCCAAAGGCTCACCTGCCGGAGTCCATACATGGAGGAGGGGGGGTTCCCTTCGGCACATGTTTCAGTATGAATTCCAGGGTCCTAAGGAGACTCTTTGCAGATATAGCCAGGTTTCAATAATTCACATCCACACCGGACACAATCCCCATATAATTTGAAAATCCTGCAAGAGATCGCCATGATCATTATTTAAGCCAGGTGTTTTAAAAATTCCAACCTGGGATACAATGTCTGAACCTGAAGAGAGGCTTTTAGGAGGATTGGCAAGTAGCAGAATTGTAACTGCTGTGAAAAACCGGAGAGTTTCCGGGGTTGGGGTTTATTTTACGAATAAAAACATTATCATTGCACGCAACGATAAGACTGGCCGTGCTGCGTCGGATTCATTCAACCGGAAAATTATTCTCGGAATAACCGGCTTTTTCCTTGCAATCATTATCGGTATGTCTTCGCCAGTATTTTCTAATGCGATATTCAGGATATTTTTGATTTTCATCTGTATAGGCGGTGCTTTATGGTTATCAGACAAATTTTCAAACGTAATTGTTGACCGCGAAGCTTACCCGCTCGCATCGATTTTAAAAAATCAGATAGATATTCAACCATTAGTCCTGATACAGAGCGTCGAAATATATCATAGTCCTGGCCTCATGGCATCATCTCAGGGCGGTGCCATTAAAATCAGGGACACAGATAACCGTCAAAAAGTGATCGTGGTGAGTCCACTTCCCGATGAAGGAGAGTTCCAGATTGTTCGTGAATTAATTCACAAAACGATCCCGGCAAATTTGATACAAAGTAAGATTTGAGTTCATGGGTCACTGGTTTGATGAGGATGACCACGTCGGGAGGAGCGTTCTCCCACGCTCCCTGAATAAACATTCCGTGGACACCCAATAGGGGCGACCCCCATAAAAATATTATGCTGACCTCTCTATCTCATTCATGGAAAAAAAGGATACTATTTTCCTCCTGGGTTGCCTGATCTGCCTTTTCCTGTCTGTTTCAGGGTGCACAACAACAGGCGAACCTGAAAAACCAGCTGTCCCGTGCTCACTAGGCGATTTCTGTGATAGTGGGTGCCAATTGCAACCTGACCAGATGTGTTGCGGTAATACCATACATAATGCAACAACCGAGGACTGTTGTAGTAACATAACCTTCGACAGGTCTGTCTCTCTATGTTGTAACGGCACCGTTTACAACAAAGACAGGTACGAGTGTCTGGACATGGTTATCCGGACAAAAGTAATACCCAACGAGGATCTATTCCCAAAACCCCTCTATACCTCGAGTAGTTCTCATGATGAGTTCAGGGGACTTGACCCGGACAAATACCCGGGTCCGAACTCTAAAACATCAAAATCAACAAGTGTTCTGGACAGTTCATCCAAAGTATCAAGCGCTTCTTCGTCTTTTGAATCAGATTTTGAATCAAAAACAGGGTTGAGTCCGTCATCTTTCTCAAAGGGCAGTTACAAGGTTTGACATTGCCCCTAAAATTTTTTAATTACCTTGTATTCTCCCATTCCATCGATTAGGAGCCTGAAAATAATTCCATATGCCTCATCGAAATTGCATACAGCGCGACCAGGTTTTTTTCCAGGTGTCTGCTGGGTATCACCAGGTGACTCCGCTCATTTTATTCATATCCGAGCAAACGAAGCGCATTATTGATATCGTTTATCATCGTTGACATGTCAAAGGGATAGCCGAGGCTCTGTGCCTTGTAACAGTCTGCCAGGGCGTTCTTCGCCTCGGACACCCCCTGCCTGTTTTGCTTGTTTTTCAGGTATGTTCGTGCTTTCGTATGGTGCTCGACTGCATCAAACGCTGCACTGAATGAGCCAAACAGGTTAGATAGTTGAGTTATGCCCGATTTTTCAGTCATCGTCCCCTGCACAGTCACGGAATACTGCTGAGGGTCCAGACTGGGATAAAGCGCCTCCATTTGCCTTAAATCGGCGGTCCCTCTTTGAATATACGTCCGGGCCCGGGATATCTGGCTGGACATTGATGCTAAATCCGTACTTATTGGTATATCGGCTGCCACGACCCGCAAATAGTATTCATAGGATTCTATCTCATATTTCTGATACAACTGGACAGTACGGAGCTTGGAGAGGCCGGCCGATGGATACCGGCCTGTCGGCTTTGCCCCTGACAGAAGGCTGCCTGCTTCTGCATTCTTCTGCTTGATCGCAACAACCTCATTGATCAAGGTATTCAGACATGTGACAGCTTCGCCCGGGGTTTTTTTACGGAGGCACTCCGTGTACTGTGTAACCGGTTTCGACTGCTCAGCCTCGCGCATCAGTGCAATTGCACCTTCAATTTTAGTATTAGACGTGGATGCTGCAGTTGAAGTTATCACGAGCGGAGGGGGTGTAGTCGTCGTGAGCCGGAACGGGGTGGTACCCGTTGTCTTTATTGTTGTCGGGGTGGGGCTGGCAGTGACGTATGAATTGACGAACTGGGTGAGACTCTGGTAACCGGGCGAGTCCTTCACACACACCCAGTCCGCGACCGTTTTCCCACCCGGCTTCAGATCCAGATGATACCCGTTTTGACATGACAACCAGCCTCCAGGTTTCAGCTCGGATCCCTGGGAACCTCCCGAAACAACACCTGAGGCCAGAATGCAGGTAGTTATGAGAATAATGGCAACCAGTTTCATACGGGGCAATCTCATGGATTTGAGAATTCTCCGCAAGCAACGATAATGGTTCCTGTGTCATGATAACCTATCCGACAAAGACCCGGACCATGAAACTGGCTGTTTTGAAAGGGTCAATAAATGGAGGGATATGAGAATGGAGGCACAGGTATTCGGTTATCATGTACCATGACCCCGGACCTGTTTTTTATCATCCGGCTGGAGATCTTCCCTGGTGAAATCCTGGCTGCCATTATTCCCGATCGAACTAACCCCAGGGCACGGGACCTGGTTATAACCGGGACCTGATACTAGAGATAGCAGGTCCGAGTGGTCTCCATGTCACCGTTCTTCGCTTCGGTGGGCTGAAAGGGGCCAGGACATGTCCAGGGGGTTAAAAATGGACCCGCGGATAACCCTATGGTGTCACCGCCCTTTTCCTGACATAGAGGAGGTCAAATCCGGCAAATATCGCGAACGAGATGACCGCCATGCCAATCACCGGGAAGAGAGGCTGGGAATAGGCGGTGAGGAGCCCGGATGCGGAGAGGGACTGCATGACCCCGGCCACCCCGAAGAAATTATGGAAGACCATGGTGGCATAGAGGTCCCGGCTGATGAAGTAGACCAGGCCGGCGACGAGTCCGATAACCGACAGGAATGCGACCACAGCGGGCTGGTTGAACGGCGGACTGTGGGCGAAGTGGTATACGCCAAACAGGACTGCGGCCAGGACAATGCCAGCGGCAGGGGCCAGGAGCTTTCCCTTCGCTGAGAGGACCCCTTCCGTGATTGACCCGACAGCAACCCAGCATACCGCGATTTGTGCTATCGTAACCGTAAAGACCTGGGAATAGACGTTCAGGAGGACGACCGGGTCAAGGGACGCCGGGTGCTGGAGGAAAAGGACAGCAGCACCGGGAATACCTGCAACCACTACGGCGACGAGGGTCCTTTTGAGCGGCTGGAACCCAGCGGATTCGAAGCTGATGACCTTTCTGGTTATTGCGTGGCGGACCACGAGGAGCGCCAGGAGAGATCCTATGAGGACGTTTGCGACAAGCGTGTAGAGGACCCGGTCGAGGACGGCACCGGGCCTGAGCAGGGTGAGGGCCCTGCCTTCAAGCAGGAACGTCGCGGTCACCCAGATACCGTAGAGGACAAGCGCAAGACACAGGACTCCCCACGGCTGGCTGGGGATATGAGGTTTCATCGGCATCCTCACCATGTCACCTCTCCCTGATCCCACGATAACCTTTCGAAAACCACCAGTCTGAAGGATGTGCCGTCCGCCAGGGGGAACTTGTACACCGGGCACTCCTGTTTCTCACGAAACCCCTCCGTTTTCAAAACCAACCCACCAGGAGTCACCAATCACAACCCCCACCAATCCTTTTAAAATCATCGTGTAGCACCCTTCTCCGGCCCAAAAAGGGCCAGGAGAAAACAGAACATGGCAGATTTTGTCGAGCAGACGGTCACGAAGACCGCCGTGCGGAAGCTCGCGACTCCCATCGGGAGCAGTGCGGACTTCGACGCACTCGTGAACAGCGTCATAACCACCAACCCCTGGGGCTGTACGGCCTACGAGGTAAGCGGCGTGGCCCAGCCCGCCGTCTCGAAGAGCCGGGAGACCTACACCGCCCGGGTAATCTACGAGGACGTGGACGGAAAGACCCTCGGGATTTCCACCGCAAGGGCCGGTTCCATCGCCGGGTTCAACGCGGTAAACACCGAGCTCCTCGGGAACACCGCCCTTGCGACAGCGACCGGGGGGACCGCCGTCCGTGACACCGAGGGTGAGTCCTACTCATGCACGCTGAAGTGTCACCACCCGAACGGGGAACTGTACAACGTCACGTTCACCCGTGAAAACGTCAGGATCTCGTCGTACACCGACGACGCGATCATGACCGCGGTCGACACCTGGGCCGACGGCGTCCCGGACCTCGCCTGAACAGGCTCCGGAGGGGGAGGAAATTTCCTATCCCCTTCACCCCGCCGTCCCGGTCACCCTGTCCAGCCGTTTCTAAAGCATACCTAAGGACAGGAGACCGGGACGAGGGGGTATCAGCATGGACACTGAATACCTCGCGGTCGTCCTGGGAACGGTACTCCCGCTCTACCCCGTCCTCTTCTCGGTCCACCAGAAGATCGGGAAGTACGACGTGGTATGTGCCGAGTTTGCCGCTCTCCGGGACGAACACGCCAGAATGAAGGAACAACACCATGGACCCTGAACTCTCACAGGTCGTCGAGCTGCTCGTCATGCTCGCCGCCGCGATCCTGGCTTATATCCAGGGCACCCGGAAGAAGGAGGCCGAATACCGGACGGCACAGGTCGTCTCGTACTTCGACCCGGACGACGATTCGGTGAAGACCGCACCCCCGGACCTCCCGGCACGGTCCTACCTGATGAGCGACGCCACGAAACGGTGGCTCACCTTTGACCATCCTCCCGCCGAGCAGGAAAGCCTCCTCCGCCAGGGCGCCGAGGCCGAGGCCCGGAAACAGGACACCTACACGATATCCGTCCCCTCGGCATGGTACCAGGTCGAGTACGGCCTGATCAGGGCCTCGGGAAAGGGGGTGTCCTGACATGAACCGACTCACCCGCAGGCAGAAACTGGTCATCGGGGGCTGTGCCTTTACCTGCCTCGCTGCCGGGATCGCCCTCGGGCCGTGCCATGCCCGGACTGCAACAGTCGACATCGCCTGCACCTCTGCCGCTTCGGACTACACCATAGGCATGTCGGACCTGACCTGGACGGCATCGAACGGTGACCTTACCGGCATTCCACCCCTCGGGACCGGGCAGGAGGTCATCACCGCGGGACACCGGGAACAGCTCCTGGTGTCCGGACCAGCCCGGTACATGAGCACGAAGGGCCTCAACAACACGGAAATCATTCGGTTCGGTTCGCAGAACGCACTGGACTCAAAGGGCCCGGGGATATACGAGGAAAGCCAGTGGGTAGACTCCTGCGGGTCGGCAGCCTCCGGCGTGGACTGTGCCTCGGGGGATGAACTGAACGCAGACGGGGCGAATTTCACCGCTACGCCGTACTGCGAACGCCTTGTCACGACGAGCTCATTCATGGCCGACCGGCTCATGTACCGGTCCTCCGGGGAGGTCGTCCAGGCGGATTCGGAGTTACCTGACAGCCTTTCGTCTGAGTCAAACGCGACAGGCCACGGTACCGGGTCGTTCAGGGCGTTTGGCGGCACGAAGGCCGGTATCGGCACCACGGGTGAACTTGGGTATATAAATGAGGTCAACGAGCGGATCTACGCCGGGGGCAGTTTCAGCCTCGCAGGGAAGGTCAGCTGGACCAGCTTCCGGAAGGCGTTTGACGTCCCGGGATATTCCAGAAAATAAAGGATCAAAGGCGAATGCGAACTGATAAGGATTTTCGGGCGAGGCGTACGGGTCCCTCCGGGACATCCCGTCAGCGGAGGGCAGGTTGTGGAACCAGGACACAGTCCGTCATTTCCTGTCCAGTTCCAGTAATTTCAGCACCATTATATATTTTTCGTCAGAAGTAAATGGATATGAGGCTCAACGGATTGCACTGGCTTTTTGCCATTTTCCTGATTTTGCTTGTATTGACTATCCCTGCAGTATCCGCAAAAACCGCTGCTGAATGGTATAGTGAAGGGCTGAAATATGGCAGCCAGGGTAAATATACACAGGAAATCGAGGCATATGACCAGGCCCTGGCACTTGACCCGGGCTATGTAAAGGCATTATATAACAAAGGGAGAGCCCTGGATGACCTCAACAAGTTAGATGCTGCCATCTCAACATACCAGCAGGTGCTTGCGATTGACCCGGACCATGCGGATGCCCTTTATAACCTGGCTTACGATTTCAATGAACAGGGAAGATACCAGGAAGCTCTTGCCACGTACGAGAAAGTGATCCAAATCCAGCCCGATGCACATGATGCCTGGTCGAATAAGGGATATTCACTCTACTTTCTTGGAAGATACCAGGAGGCAGTTGAGGCGGCTGACAAGGCCCTTGCCTTAAAACCCGGTTATCAGGAGGCACAGCAGGTCAAAAGCAGGGCACAGGCGAAGATTAACAGCAATCCGGGAACATCTGCACTGAACACAGTCTCAACACGTTCAGCGGTCGGCACCAGCCAATTGAGGACGAATGCTATCACAGCCTCCCCTGCAACCACCAGGGCAGCTCCTCTCGTTGCAGCACCCATTTTATCAGTGATTATTGGAGGGTTATGGGTTTCAACCAGGAAAAAGGCTTTTTTTCAATGAATCCCATTTCAACAACCTGACCTGATGGAATGATTGCCACGGGTGACTCCGCGATATAACTCATGTGCGATCATCCGGTTCTCCCACGAGGTCCCGATGAAAAGATGGATTGTATGGATTCGTGTCAGCCTCCGGGGTGACCGCTCCCTCGTCCTATCTGATACACCCGCCCGTCCCTGGCCCGTTTTCCCGCCAACCCTTATCCCCGCTTCTCACCAACCGTACCGCACCATCCCATGCGGATCACCACACCGACCTCAATCCTCCGTGACTGGACGTGGGACGACCTCCCCGCACTCGTCCGGAACGCCGACGACCCCCGGGTCGCAGCCATGATGAGGGACGGCTTTCCGTCGCCGTACACTGAGGAAGACGGCCGGCGGTTCATTTCCATGGCCACTTCCCCGGCCACACCAGGCCTCTTCCTCGCAATAGAAGTCGGAGGGGAAGCCTCAGGCGGCGTCGGCATCCACCCTCTGTCCGATGTGTACCGGCGGACCGCCGAGATAGGCTACTGGCTTTCACCGTCACGGTGGGGGAGAGGAATCGTCACCGATGCCGTCCGGGCACTTGTCCCGGTGGCGTTCGCGACGTACGACATCGTGCGGCTCCAGGCCGGCGTCTTTTCGAACAATCCGGCCTCGGGGAAGGTGCTTGAAAAGAGTGGCTTTGCTCGTGAGGCGGTCCACCGGCACGCGGTCACGAAAAACGGCCGGCTCCTCGACGAGGTCCTGTACGTCCGTTTCAGGACGGGCAATCCCGACCTTGATACCCCGGTGCGGTGAACCCAGGGCAGAGGGCTGCGGGGTCACTCCGGATTCTGAAATCAACGGCCGCTATTGAAGGAGCATTCCCTGGACAGCCACCGTATTCATTCCCGTTGCCTCCTGTTTTTCCATGACCAGGGCCCCATCGCCTGCCGGGCGGAGGTGCCCAGACAGGGAATCCCGTACCCCTTGCTCCTCACCTGGCATCTTCCGGCCATATACGGTCAGTCGCCCGGAGATGTATCCGACTTCTCCATGCCTGGTGCCTTCACCCTGCTTACGCATTTCGATTACCAGCAAGTTTTATATATTATTGCGGCAGGAACGCTCTAAATCGGTGATCTCATGAAAAAGCGACCGGGCCATACCCCACTTCGTGCCGTTTTGTCCATCCTGGTTATTTCCCTGGCATTCGCCGTATTCCTGCTGGTGCCAGGGGTCCTGGCTGCCCCGGGAGACACTCCCCTCCTCGCCAACCAGGACGCAGTGACCACGCCAGTGCCAACCCTTACCCAGGCGGTACAGGCCCTGCCGACCCAGTACAGCGAAGGGTCGATGCTCCTCGTCGTGGCGATCATCGTCCTCCTCGGCGGGATGTTTGTCCTCCTGCTATGGTGGTCCAACAAGCTCGACCAGGCCAGCTACCTCGGGAGGTTGTACCGGGACACCATCGAGGAGATCGAGTACGGGCGCATCGCTACAGTGCTGCGGGAAAAATTTGAGAAGAGGGAATTTCACGCCGAAGTTTTAGAGGACCCCGACTGGCTTGCCAACAACCCGAAACCCGAGGTGCCGCCGGAGATTGCGGATTATTATACGGACGCCAGCCATGAAACCGATCCCTATGCTTCTGACAGGCTCGGTTCGCTCATTCTGGTGGACGCCAATCTGAAAAAGGGGCTTGAAGATTATAAATCAAAAATGGGGGTCTGGTATAAAAAGGTAGAAACTGAGGCTACCAGGCGGTACCGAAAAGAACTGGGCCTCGGCCGGGAGAAGGCGAAGGGGCGGGCCGACAGTGCTGTCTCCGTCGACCTCTCAGTGCTCCGGGGCCGGGGCACTGAGTTCGTCCTGGAGTTCACGACCGTGGTCGTGATCATCTTCGCTGCCGTAATCCTCGGCATCCTCCAGATCCTCGACACGCAGCAGATCGGCACGCTCCTTGCCGCGATAGCGGGTTACGTGCTCGGGCGGGCGACGACCCGGACGAAGGACTCGGAGACGGTCACCCCGGCAAAGATAGCCGAGCTCTCCGAGCTGATCCTGGCCTCGAAAGGGATTACGAAGACCCCGACCGGGACCGAAGGCTCCCAGAAACCTGCACAGGAAACAACCACCCAGACCAAAATAGACGAGCTGATCACCCTGTTGAAGGCCCAGGGCGCAAAGGAGCCGCCTAAGCCACCTGCCAGCGTGACTCCGGCCGGGCAGCCGGCGGCAGGAGCAGGGGGCGGGGACCAGGTCACGGCACCGGTGGCACCTGTTCCGCCGGCCGGACCAGAGAACGTGAGCATCACAGAGAACAAGCCCCCTGGGCAGTAAACCGGACCGGAGACCAACAGACCTGACTGGCAGACGCCCAGCCGGGATAGGTCAGAAAGAGGGTTGCCCAGGTCTATATCCGGCCGCCCAACACGGCCTTTTTTCGATGCCCCCGGATGGCGACTCCCGGGCGAAGTATCCCGGATGACAAAGAAACCGTTTCATTTATCCCCGGACGGCCAGATAGCTGTGTATGGACCTCATGGCAATCCTCTGGCCCCTGGCCTTCCCCCTCCTCGCCCTGGTCATCGCGTTCGTCCATATCCGCCTGAAACAGCTCACCGGATGGCAGGCCATAGGCACCGTCCTCATGTGGCAGCTCGGCATCGGGCTCGGAATAGGCCTCCTCTTCGGCGGGCTCGGCCACCTCCTCTTCCCGGACCAGGTCGCCACATCGATCGGCTGGCCTGCCGGGAACCCGTTCCAGCGCGAGGTCGGGCTCTGGGACCTCTCGCTCGGCATCGTCGCGGTCCTCTGCCTGTTGTTCAGAACTGAGGGCTTCTGGACGGCGACCGTCATCGGGACCGGGATCTTCTATATCGGCGCCGGCCTTGGCCACGTGTACGAACTTGTCGCCCACGGGGACACCTCGGCGGGCAACGCCGGGATGGTCATGTACATCGACCTCTTCTACCCTCTCCTCCTCGCTGCCCTGCTCGTCCTGTACCATGTACAGAAACGAAAGGCGCAGGGATAACTCGCGGACACGGCAACCGGACATCCTTCTCCCTTTTTTCTCCGACACAGCATGAATGCCTGACAAGACCTGAAGACTCTCCCGGGCAGGTCTGCCGGAGGGTCCTCCGCGACCACGGATGCGTACTGGCAAGGTACTGGGGGGAACTATAAATCCGCGAAGAATGGCCATCTGAAGGTCCTCATACAACATCAGGCGCCATTCCCCGGGTTGCGCAGAATTGCTAAACAATCTAATGATACTCATGAGAATCACTTCAAGGACATCCACGCCCCTGATCGTGTATGGCATATTACATGCCCCGGAGGGCGTTGTCTGACCATCCCACCTCCAGCCGTCCCGGAGCGACCGGGGCGTTGTCCCGGAGTCTGCCGGACAGAAAGGGTGGAGAGGTCCGGGTACGGCAGAAAGGGGACCGGTCCACCCGGCAGGTCCCTGCCTCTGAGAGAGAGGTCAGGGATAAGACGGAGACCAGTCCTGACCTCCCCCGGCCAGAGGGGAATGAGGTCCCAGGGAGTGCTAGCCCAGGGTCACCCCGTGACGGAACGGCTCATAACAGCCCAACGCCGGACCAGGCTGCCGGTCCCGGCGTACGGCCCGGGCAGCCGCCAAAAGACCGCCCTGCCAAAGAGAGTGGCCGTGTCACCCGGGAATGGCTCATGAGGAATGCCCTCTTCGTGGAGTACGAAGACAGGAACATCCTCGGCGAGATCGACTCCTGGCCCGAACCTGAGGGAGGGTTCGAGGTCGGGCTGTCCCGCGAGGACATCCTGGCGGCCGGGAGGGGCGGCGGATCCCGGGGCTCCTGGATCGCCATCGAGCCGGATAAAAACGGGATTGGAGGCTTCTGCACGAGGTCCCGCAATGACCCTGGCGGAAACGCCCGGTGAGCACCTTTGTATCGCACGGCTATCCCGCAAGACCGGGCGGGGACAGCCGGGACATTGTTGTTGGTTGTTGTGTTTGCCATTACGCTCCTTGTGGCGAAAAAGGGGGCCGGTCTCCCCGCGATACCATACTCTTTTGCGACTTTTCCACGGGGTCTGATGTTCCCAGACCGTGTATGCTGCCTTCTCATACAAACAGGGATCACCTCCATAACCGTTCCTTGCGATGAATTCCGGTATTTATCTCCCCCTCCTTCTGCTCCTCAGAAAGACCTATTTCCCTTGCCCGCGAGAAACAACGTACCGTGGAGAAGAAGAAGGTCCTGTATGTTGATGACGAGCCGACTCTCTGTTCGCTTACCAAGATCTTTCTTGAAAAGACAGGACATTTCTCGGTCACGATAGCCCTTTCCGCCAAGGAAGGCTGCAAGTACATCAGCATGGAGGAGTTCGACGCCATCGTTTCCGACTACCAGATGCCCGAGGTCAACGGGATCGAGTTCCTCAAGAAGGTCAGGGGGAAGGTATCTGACCTCCCGTTCATCCTCTTCACCGGAAAGGGCCGCGAGGAGGTCGCCATCCAGGCCATAAACAACGGGGCTGACTTTTACCTCCAAAAGGGCGGTGACCCGGTCTCCCAGTTCGCCGAGCTCTCGCACAAGATCGGGATGGCCATCGAGCGGAAACACGCGGTCGAGGCGTTAAAGGACTCCGAACAGCAGCTTGCGGACATCATCAACTTCCTCCCCGACGCCACCTTCGCCATCAACCGTGACGGCAGGGTCATCGCCTGGAACCATGCCATCGAGGATATGACCGGCATACCGGCCTCCGAAATGCTCGGGAAGGGAGACCACGAGTACGCCCTCCCCTTCTACGGTGACCGGCGCCCGATGCTGATTGACCTCGTCTCCGCCCCTGACAGCGAGATTGAACGGCATTATCCAATGTTCGTCCACCGGAAGGCCTCTATCGTCGCGGCTGACTCCATCCGTCTCCCGGGAAGGCCCAGACTGGTGCTCATGGCGAGCGCAGGACACCTCTTTGACCGGAACGGCGGGACCACCGGGGCGATAGAGTCGATACGCGACGTATCAGACCTTAAAAACGTTGAAAACGACCTCGCAAAGATGAAAAAAGACTGGGAGACGATATTCCGGGCGGTCGGTCACCCCGCGATGGTCCTTGACCTGGACAACCG
>CASGHA010000091.1 GCA_949319355.1 uncultured Methanospirillaceae archaeon
TATAAAGTCTCCCAGGAATAGCACCATTCACGATTTTTACCTGTAGTGAACTGCGAATCGCATAGGGGAGGAAATAAGGGTCGACCACATCCGTGACAACCGGGTGGTCAATCCGGTCGAGCGTTCGGCCATTGACACAAATCCCATCGACCGCTTTAACAAGGACCAGCGGAAGTTCAAGGATAATTGCTGTCCACGCTGCAATGGTATCAGACGTTATAGCCCATTCATGAGGAAGTGGGTCAAGCGCCCTCATAACCCGGTAGGGAAGGAACACCACCGGGCTATGGGGACATTCAAGACGGTCCGTGCAGGGGATCCCGGCGGCATGCAACAGCCAGCCGGTCTGTTCCATTGCAGCAATCGCCATCCAGTGTGCCGCATCTGCTGGAGGGTCGGCGATTCTGACCTGGTCGGCAAATACGCCCCCACCTGGGACAATCAGGGCTGAGCGTCCCGCCCTGATGATCTCACGTAAGAGCCGGTCCCGTTGATCGCAGAGGGACCCACCTATCTTGATAACCACCGGGTTGTCCGTGGCAGAACCTCCATTCAGCAGGTTGATATGGGAAGGTGATGAATGTGTCAGTTCATGCACCGCGGGTGGTGCGTGCTCCTTGCATGTGCCCTTGTAGGGCAGACGCAGGGCTTCACCTTCACGGAATTCTGTCCAGACCCTTCAGACAAGGGGGATATGGCCGAGTACTTCGTCCTGGCCGGATCAGGTCCGCTTGACTCAGTTTCCATATCTGACGGGGAAGGGACGCTTCATTTTCCCTCCGGGGCAAAAGCAGATGAAAGGCTCTGTGTCGCAGGTTCAGCGGTCTCATATCATGTTCTGCACGGGATGAACCCTGATTTTGAATGGATCCCCACAGACCCATCGGTCCCGGATGTCATAAGGACCGGCCCCTTCAGGATGGCGAACGACCTTGACAGTCTTGTCCTGTATGAAGGAGGAAGGGAGACGGACCGTGTTTCATGGCCTGCTGAGGTCAGGTCACGGACCAGACAGATCCACTTCAGGTCGGCCGGGGCGTGGGACCCGCGGGTCCTCCTTGAAGGGCAGTCCCGTTTTGTGCCGGCGACCTTCGAGGGCGCCACGGTGATTGTGGGTCCGGCACCTGATTCATCGACGCGCATCTTCAATGACGCGATAGCTGAGGCACAAAAGGAGATTGATGTCAATGTATACGAGTTTACATCGCCCTCAATGGCAGGCGCCATGGCCCGGGCTAGAGAACGGGGGATCAATGTTACGGTTCTTGTCGAGGGTGGGCCTGTTGGTGGAATTGGCAGCCCTGAAAAAAGCGTTATAAACCGGCTCTGGAGCAGAGGCGTCCCGGTGTACGAGATGGGGCCCGCGGGCGAGGGAAGCGCACCATACCGGTATGATCATGCCAAGTACCTGGTCATCGATGACTCCGGGATCTTCATATCCAGTGAGAACTTCGGTGCAAACGGTTTCCCTGATGGGCAATACTCCGGGAACCGCGGGTGGGTAGCGAGTGTATGGCACCCGGGCGTGGCAGGTTACTTCAAACAGGTGTTCCTCACAGACCTTCATGGCCCTGCAGTATCACGGATTTTGGGCATTGACGGAGCCCCTGAGGAACCGATGACCCCTCCCTATGACCCGGAGTTTATGCCGGAACGGTTTGAGAATGTCAGGGTCACCCCTGTTATTGCCCCAGATACCAGTTATCTCCTGGAAAAACGCCTTAAAACCGCTGAAAAGTCGATAGACATCGAACAGGCATACATTACAAATGAAACGGATGGAGGCTGGAACCGGTACCTTGCCGCCGCTATCAATGCATCGCGGCGTGGAGTGACCGTACGGGTGCTCCTTGATTCGTACTGGTTCAATGTAGCAGACGAAGCCGACAATGACGAGATGGCAGATGCGATAAACCGTCTGTCAGAGGCTGAACATATCCCTATTTCAGCACGCTGCGCGGATCTGGACGGAAATGGTCTGGTAAAAATTCATAATAAGGGGGTAATCATCGATGGCAGTACGGTCCTGGTATCGAGCATCAACTGGAATACGAACTCTCCGACATTCAACCGCGAGGCAGGTGTCCTCCTGGACAGCCCTGGTGTGGGAGCGTATTTTACCAGGGTCTTTCTTGACGACTGGGAAGCCGGGGGCATCAACACCCAGGAATACTTACAAACGCGTGAATTTCGCCTATTCCTTGCAGGAATTATCATTCTTGTCCTTGCGGCAGGCTACTGCATTGCCCGGTACAGGCGTATACGGTATTACTGACACTACCTGGATGCAATAAGGACTAAACGAAGAAAAAAGACCCGCAGGGCGACTTTTATGACGCCTTCATGGCGCAGCGACACAGGTCACACAACACGATTTCAGCTTCCCCGTTGAGGACTGCCATCGCCCACCTGTCTATGAGAAGGCTCATTTCCGTGGATATTTCTATTCCCCCCTCACCACGCTTCCTGCTCATATACTGGGACACTGCAGCCCTGGTTATTCCCAGCCTGCGGGCCGCATCACTCTGGCTTATGGTCCCACTCTCAACAAGCCGGTGAACCATTTCTGCCCGCATGGCAGGGAGATATCGCCTAACCATGGCATCACATCGCGTAATGTTGCAGCTGTGTCCTATCATGCCGTTACCAGGGTTGGCTTCTTATTTTGATAAATGATTTGACGGGCGTCCTTGAAGTTAAACTTCTCTATTATCATGTTCTGTTCTTTCAGCTTTTTTAAGGCATAGCGGACCGTCCGCGGAGCAAGGTGGCTCTTGTCCACAATCTCCTTGTGGGTCAGCGATCCGAGCTCCTCAAGGAGCTTCATGACCACCCGCGAGGATGGTGGCAGATGCATTTCCTGCATACACGGTATTGTTAACGGCGTTAACGTATAAACCTATTGGTCTTATTATCCAGTACCCCCTACATGGGGAAAATGCTTGCTCCAGAGGAGCGATATGCACTCATCCTGCTGCTCTCCGTTGCCATCTGCCTGACCTCTGCCACATTGATACTTGAATCGGTTGGGAAGGCTGCATTTTCAAGTCCTTTTTCGAGGGACTCTCCGGACGGAGCCCTCGTCAGCTTCCATGGTGTCGTAGAGTCGGTAAGCATGAGCCGTGACGGGGGGCACTCCATTGCGCGGATAGGTGGGGTAACCGTGTTCATACCGGGATCTGCCGGTCTTATGAAACCACTCAGGGCAGGTGAGACTGTCACCCTTCTGGGAAAGGCATCGACCTATCGGGGTGAGCGGGAGATAGTGTTAGAAACCGCCTCAGACCTCCAGCGGGGCTGAGTGGTACCTGAAAAAACTATACTCCCCCGGACGGGAGAATCTCCATACTGACATCAATGCTGGCAGAAGAATGGGTAATACATCCAAGGCTAATGAGGTCAACTCCTGTCTCCGCATAAACCTCAATATTCTCGGGGGTTATGCCTCCGGACGCCTCAAGGAGTACCCTGTCCCTCAAACCTGCCTTTATCAGCGCATTGCTGGTCGCAAAAATATCCCCGGGCTTCATGTTATCCAGAAGGATTATGGACGCACCGGTCCGGGCAGCGACGATTGCATCTTCAAGTTTTTCGACCTCGACCTCTGTTGGCCGGTATCGGGAAACAGCGCATGAAAGACGGAGTGCCTCCTCAAGAGGTGTCAAGGCGAGGTGGTTGTCCTTGATGAGGATCCCGTCGGAAAGCCCGGATCGGTGGGGATCGCCGCCACCTATCAAAACTGCCTTTTTATCAATAAGCCGGGAGCCCGGTGCGGTTTTCCGTGTTGCCGCAATCCTGCATCCGGGATTTTTCTTCTGAATAAGGGTGGTAAGCAGCGATGTAATCGTGGCGATCCCACTCATCCTCCCTATCACGTTCAGGACAGTGCGCTCGATCAGGAGCACTTTCCTTGCATTTCCCGAACAGCTGCCAATTATTGTCCCTTTTCTCACGGGCTGACCGTCTTTCGTGTCGAGCGTTACGAAAAGGCCGGCCCAGCGTGCAAGAAATGAGAACTCCTCGAGGCCGGCAACAATGCCGTCCTCTTGCATACAGATTATCGCCGTGCAGGTGGCTTCTGCCGGGATCACCCTGTCTGAGGTAATATCGCCCTGGGGTGAGTCTTCGAGGATGTAGGAGATCAGGGTTTCATGGAGGTTCATATCCACCAGAGAGTGACAGAGTTTTCATCCGACCTTTGCGGGTCACCGATTCCATGTCAGGTCCCGACGACCAGTGGGTTTTCGAGGTTCTTGAGGAGCGTCAGGATGGAGAGGGCGGCGAGGTAACTGGTCCCAGGGTTATCCGGACTCGGGACATTGCTGATTTTTAGATATGCCTCACCGAAGACCCCTTCAACAAAAATTTCATGAATGTTCCGTTCTACTGAGGGGTCTGCCCATAGTTCAACGTCCGCGTCCCTCCCCGCTGCAAGGGAGAGCGCAACAGAGACATTTACGTTTCTCGGAAATTCCTTGATACATTCATTTGCCTTCCCTTTAAAGACCAGTGTCTTTTCGTACGCCGTGATCCCGAGGGATGCGGGGCTTTTCGTTGTCCTTAGGAGGAGATGGGTGATCTCTGAAATCTGGCCTACTTTCAAATTATCAAGGCCGATTATTGCGCCGCTCGGTATGTAGATCTTCCTGCCCCACTGTTCGGCAGTGGCGATCATATCTTCCCGGAATACGGGGTCAGAGAATGCACCCACTGAAAGTACTACGAGGTCCTTGTTGCTTGAAAGGACTTCTAACCCGTATTCCCTGACCGCCTTTACCGATGCCGCCTCGACAACGAGATCCAGCTCCTCGGATATAAATGAGGAAAAGTCAGAGCAGGGCTTGCCCCCAGAGATAAGTGCGGCTTCATCGGCCCTTTCGGGTAATTTATCAAAAAGCGCGGTTATATCCACGCTGTTGTTATTCTTGACGATGATTTTTCCAATATTACCGCAGCCGAGCAGCCCGACTCTTAACATGCATATACTCATTGGCGACCGTGGATAATGATAATACCCTCAGCCATGGCAGACAGGAAGCACCTTGCAACCCCGGAATGCGTCCGACCGGAGGGCCTGCACGGGGGTTCCCGGGGTTTTCTCTCATGCCAGGCCGCCCTCAAAGATCAATGTCCTGACAGGGTGCCGGTCCCGTCAGATGATCAGCTGAAGTCAATAATAGGCCGGCGTGTCTGGATCGAGAGTTATGGGTGTTCATACAACGAACGTGACGGTGAGATCCTGGCAGCAGTTCTTGAAGGTCAGGGGTGCTCTCTGGTTTCGCGACCGGAAGAAGCAGACCTGGTCGTCATAAACACCTGCACTGTGACGGCGGCAACAGAGAGGGCGATGATGCGGCGAATCCGTGAAAACCTTGGTCGCGAAATCATCCTTACCGGCTGTCTTCCCGTCGCACGCCAGGAAATGGTTCGCCTTGCGGGAGGACCCGGGGTCATCTTCCCGCGGGATATTCACAGAGCCTTTGATTCTCTTGAATCCCCGCCACATTCCCCTTCAGGAACCGTACAGGTAGCGGAAGGATGCAATGGCAATTGTTCCTACTGCATCACCCGGCTCGCGAGGGGAAGGGTGAAGAGTGTCCCCCCGGAACAGGTGATTCGGCAGGTCAGGTCGGCGGTTGCCGGAGGTATTGCAGAGATACGGCTTACCGGGCAGGACGTCGCCGCGTACGGCCATGATACCGGAAGTACCCTCAAACACCTGCTCACGTCGGTGGTCGCAGAACCTGGCGATTTTATGGTGAGGATCGGGATGATGAACCCTGCTTCAGTCATGCCCGTCCTTCATGACCTCCCCGTGGCCTGGGACCATCCAAAGGTTTTCCGGTTCATACACCTCCCGGCCCAGTCGGGTTCTGCGCGGGTCCTTGAGGGGATGAACCGGGGGCATTCACCCGATGATGTCAAGTGCATCGTTCGGGAATTCAGGGACAGAATGCCTGACCTCTTCCTGATGACCGATATCATATGCGGATTTCCTGGAGAGACGGATGATGATTTTTCTGCGACTTGCGATCTTGTCAGGCAGTTGAGGCCTGACAAGGTGAATATTACCCGCTTTTCGAAAAGGCCCGGTACACCCGCGGCGCAGTTGAGTGATTTTCCTGACCGGACCAAGAAAGACCGGTCAAGGGCTCTCCAACGCCTTGCAGAAGAGATTTACCATGAAAAAAACGCAGATATTATCGGTTCAGTGGTCCCCGTCATTGTCACGGAAGTCGTCAGGGAGGGCACCGTAACCTGCAGGACTCCGTCATACCGAGGGGTTGTTGTCAGGGGCAGGTTCCCAGTCGGGACGCGATTGAATGTCATGGTCCTGCAGGACAGGACCTATTTCTTCACCGGAGAACCGGCAGATTCAGAAACAGACATTTGAATGCCGGAAAACCGGCCTGAACAAAGGAGAAGATACGATTTTCATGGAAGACAACGGCAATGCACAAAAAATCGAGGAGGGTTTTTCAGCCCTCGTCCAGGTCCTCGAAGAGAAACACGAAGAGAACGAAAAGAGATCTCAGATTATGAGTGAAAAGGCTGCAACACTCATGAACCGGATGGCCTCCCTTGCAGCCCCCCTCGTCCCGAAGGTTGGTCTCGAGATGATCCGGTCCGGCACTCAGGACGGACAGGGCGGTGATCTGTTTGGTGTGGAGTATTTCAAGGGCAGGATGCTACTCCTCGGTAAAACCGACCCTGTTCCATTCAGACCTGACATGCCCTCCAAATCTGTGACAGACCAGTTTTGTGTGCTTGGTGAGGACGGTCGTTTTTATGAGATCATGTACAGCCTCGAGGAAGGGAGGGTAGATGCCTTCCAGGCCGCCATCGAGCCGGCGGTCATCATGGATGTCTATGGCTACGAGGTCATGTTTATGCTGTACCGTGCACTCCGGGACTTCAAAGCGGTCGAGGAGGAACTGGTAACAGCGTTTGAACGTGTCCTCACGTTTATCGACGCAAAAAAGGGATAAAATCTCCCTATTTCCACCTGAAAAGGGGAAACATGGGTTTTAACAGGTCTTCTTCGGCAAGTGACGGGGAAAGGACGTCACGTTCGATGAAATCCCTTCCTTTTTCGTCTTTGAAAGTAATGATCGCCTTTCCATCGTCCATCATGGACGCAAGAGGATAGGTAAACGGCTCATCAGGTGCCATTCGTTCCCTGTCAATCTCGATGTTGTGAGGGACGATGGTTGCATGAACCCCTATGGCGTTGGCATTACCCCGGTTCCTGATGATGAGTGTCTTTGCATCCTCAGAAAGGCTTGCGTGAACGTCAGGCATGACCCTCGTATCGCTCATGATGAAGAACGACATACCGAGCACGAGGACGATAATAAATATGATACCTCCTGCGTAGACGTCCAGGAAAACCGCAACCAGAAGGCTTGCCAGGATACCCGCAGCAAGGACATACACATATTTTTCTGTCATAAAACTGGTAACTCCCTGGTGAATAAAGAGAATGGGCCCGATGCGATTCGAACGCATGACCTCCCGGTTATCAGCCGGGCGCACCACCTGGCTATGCTACGGGCCCGAATGTCCCTAGTAGGGTAGCCTTTTAAGGTTATTATAGGTTATGAAAAAATCCGTGGAGATGGGTAGGTGAAGTATACAAGCAGATACATCCCATACTTTCAAAACAAAACGGATCATGCGTATGGAACGACGATATCTCCTCGGAAATGAGGCCATCGCTCATGCCGCACGGGAAGTGCCCGTTGACTTCGTCTGCGGATATCCCGGCACCCCTTCATCCGAAGTTGTGGACACACTCCGTGTGCACCCCGACCCGGGCGGTTATATCGAATGGTCTGTGAATGAAAAGGTTGCACTTGAAAATGCAATCGGGGCATCCTGGTGCGGATTGCGCGCCCTTTGCACGATGAAACACGTAGGGCTTAACGTGGCCGCTGACCCGCTGATGACAAGCGCCTACACCGGTGTCAGGGGGGGACTCGTTATCATGAGCGCGGATGACCCCTTCGCCCATAGTAGTCAGAACGAGCAGGACAGCAGGGTATATGCCCAGTTTGCCCGGGTTCCATGCCTCGATCCGTCATCCGTGCAGGAAGCGCATGACATGATGCGGGACGCATTCGCCCTCTCTGAAGACACCGCGCTGCCTGTGATCTTCAGGCCCACGACCCGGGTATGTCATTCAAAGAGCGACGTGGTACTTGGGGAAATGAAGACCGAACATCGGGCAGGGGCCTTTGAAAAGGACGCACGCCAGTTTGTGGTCATCCCTGCCCACACGAGGCTTCTTCACAAGGCCCTCAACGAAAAACAGCCCGGTATCAGGCGGCTGCTCATTGAAAAAGGGTACAACCACTTCGAGATAAAGGGAAAGAAAGCGGTGATAACGGGTGGGATAGCGGCTAGTTATGTGAGGGAGGTGCTTCCCGAAGGGATCTCCCTCATGGTAATCGGCGCCTATCCTATTGACGACGAATGGCTCTCTTCGTTTATTTCCCGACATAAGGAAGTCCTGGTTATTGAGGAACTCGCACCGGTGATTGAAGTGCAGGTTAGGGAGCTGTCGGGCACGGTCCCTGTTTACGGCAAGAAGACCGGGCATGTGCCGTTCGAAGGTGAGTTCTCCCCCCTGGCGGTTGAAAAATTCCTGATATCCGCGGGTTTTCTAGAAAAAAATATATTTCCAGAACCCCGCCAGCCCGATGAAGTGCCGATGAGGCCCCCGATTCTTTGTGCTGGCTGTATGCACCGTTCGGCTATGTATGCCATACGCAGGATATTTCCGGATTCTGTTTATCCTAGCGATATCGGGTGCTACACGCTCGGGCTACAGATGGGGACCGTAGATACGACCATCTGCATGGGTGCATCGATCACCATCGGCAGCGGGATGGCCCACTCCAATACCGGTAAACCGGTCGTTTGCACCATCGGGGATTCTACATTCCTCCATTCAGGGATCACCGGTCTCCTGAACGCGGTATACAACGGTGCCGATATGGTCGTCATCATCCTTGACAACCGCGTCACCGCCATGACCGGCCACCAGCCGAACCCGGTCACCGGCCTGACAGCTACCGGCATCGGATCACCCCCCGTTTCCCTCGAGGCGATATGCCGTAGTTGTGGGGCTGCCTTTGTAGAAACTGCCAGCCCCCATGCGATTACCCAGTTCCTTGAAGTCCTGAAGGCGGCCCGGGATAAGACGGGTGTACGGGTCATAATCGCCAGACAACCCTGCGTGATCTCTGACCGGCGGGCAGGTGTGAAAAGAAAACCGTATATCGTTGACACGGAAGCCTGCACTGGCTGCGCGGCATGTATCCGGTTCGGCTGCCCTGCAATTGTGTTTGAAGAGGAAAAGGCGCGGATCACTGATCTGTGCAGCGGCTGTGGTGTCTGTGCAGAGATCTGCCCATCAGGAGCCATCAGGAAGGAGGTCAGGAAATGAACTGCCGTTTCGATGTCCTTGTAGTCGGAATTGGCGGCCAGGGGACCGTCCTCGCATCAAATATCCTTGGGGAAGCCTGCGTCATCGAAGGGATACCTGTCCGGGGTGCCGAAACCCATGGGATGGCCCAGCGCGGCGGGTCGGTCGAGAGCCATATCCGTATCGGGTCCACATTCGGCCCCCTCATCTCACCGGGCTCGGCTGACCTCCTCATCGCATTCGACCTGCTGGAAGGGTTCAGGGCGCGACATTTCCTCCGTGATGGTGCTCCCCTGGTGACCAGCCGCAGTCTCGTTGTCCCGACATCGGTTTACGCCCGAAGTCTGCCCGTCCCTGAAGAGAGCGGGATCATCTCGGCCCTCATGGGAACGCGGCTGTGTGTTGTTGACGCAGCCGGCATAGCCAGCAGGGCAGGAAGTCCGCTGGCCCAGAATGTTGTCATGCTTGGAGCCGCATCGGTCTATCTCCCGCTTTCTTACGAAGCACTCCTCGAGGCGGTCAGGCGGACGGTACCGGAAAAAACCCGCTCCCTGAATGAAAAAGCGTTTGAGATGGGCAGGGACGCCGGGTGCAACCCCTGAAAGACATTTTTTCAGGAGTTTACACAGGAACGCTGAGGGGGGGATTTGAACTCCCGAGGGGCAAACGCCCCACAGGCTTTCCAGGCCTGCGCCTTTCCAAGCTAGACTACCTCAGCACGAAAAATCGTACCAGTCCTCTTATTATAAGCCCGTTCTTTTTTTTAAAGGTTATGTCCCTGCCTGTCCCTGGTCTGGTGACCACCTTTCCAGCCCTTGGGATAGGTCCCCGGCGCCATGAACACGGTCCGGGGAGCAAGCACCAGTCCCGGGGTTCCGGGTTGCCATGACGAGGAGTCAAGGATAGCTTCTGCAAGACAGACCAGACGGTCGTCCCGCGAATACACGGCGACCTCATCTCCCGCCCTGAAGGTACCTCTCATCACCACACCCACCCCTGCGACTGCGGCTCCGTGACAGATGGCATCAACTGCCGAATCACGGAGGACTACCCGCTGCAGACGTCCGGAAACCGTTGACGGCGGCAGGATCATGGCGGACAACGGCCCTACGTCCCCGTTCTTCGCACATTCTGACGCATCAGCAATTTCATGGAGTTTATGGGCATCTTTCTCTGAAAAAATCCCGGCGCGTGTCCTCCTTAGCTCCGCCATGTGTCCGCCCGTACCAAGTGCCAGCCCGATGTGGTGACAGAGTGAACGGACGTAGGTGCCGGAATCGCATTTCACTCTGAAAAGCACAAGGCGCCCATTGATACCAAGGATATCAATACGGTGAATCGTCCTGATCCGGAGACTCCTCTTGACAGCACTCCTCCTGGGCGGGCGCTGGTATATTTTCCCGATGAACGAGGCAACCGCCTGCTCAATATCAGGAACCGTGGCGTCCCCGTGAAGTCGGAGCAGACAGACGTACTCCTTGTCATCACGGTGCAGGATGGGTGTCAGGCGTACTGCGTTCCCCAGCATTACCACGAGTACTCCCGACACCCCGGGGTCAAGAGTCCCGCTGTGACCAACCGGCATCCCGCACAGGCGCCCAACCCATGCCGCGACCTGGTGTGAGGAAGGTCCTCTTGGTTTGTCGACCACGATTATTCCGGGGCGGAGGGTCTGCATGGTCAGGGGGTCTCAACGTTTCCGGCAGGGCCCTGATTTTTTAAATCCCCGGTCCCGATATACCGGTTCAGCTGGTCAAGTGTCCCCTCCAGGGTCCCGTCACCCGTAACCTTCGGGGGCAGCCCGCTCTCGCGCATCACGGAAGCGGTGACTTCACCGATTGCCATGATGACAAGGTCCCTGTTGCGTTTCCAGATCGCCTTTTTAAAGGACATAGCGCTCGTAAAAAGGATAGCATCAGCGCCATTGATATCCAGCTCCTCCTCAGTGGGGATCAGCGAATAACAGCGGATTTCATAGGGTATCCCCCCTGCCTCAATTATCGCGCTGATAAGTGCAGGGTTAGGGACATCGGCGCGGGGAATGCCAATTTTCTTGCCGTTAATCCATTCTCCGAGATATGGGATGAAATCGGCCGAGTAATGGGTTTGCATGACCTCGCAGGAAACCCCCGAGTCTCGTAATGCCTTTGCCGTCTGAGGACCAATGGCGATCGTCCTTGGAAGCGTTATTTCCCGGATCAACGGTCCGAATACCATCGCGGGGAGGGCACTTGTAAAGAAGAGACAGTCAAGCTCACCCCTTTCGACCGTACGGACGAAGGCAGCCACCCGGTCCTGGTGGACCTCATAGCGCATCGGAGATACTGCGAAGCATTCATGTCCGAATTTCCTGCACCTGGACTCATCCTCTGCCTCCTTTCCCTTGAGACGTGTTATGGCAATTTTCATCTGTCCTGCACCGGACTCCTGTAACCATCTGGTTATCTTTCGGTTGATTTATTTCCCACCCTACAAAACGCCTTCCCCCATGCTTGGACTGATCGCGGGAGCGACGGTCGGCATCGGCCTTGGGTCTGTAACAGGAATCATACCCGGGGTCCATTCGAATACCGTTGCAGGTGCCGTCCTTTCATCAGAAGCAGTCCTTCTTCCGGTTATTGGCACTGATGCACTTGCCGGGCTCCTTTTTGCCATGCTGGTTACACATACCTTTATCGACGCGGTCCCCTCTGCATTTCTCGGCGTCCCTGACCCTGATACCGCGGTGTCAGTCCTGCCTCTTCATGCCCTCTGCCTTGAAGGCCGGGGGGAGGAGGCGGTCAGGCTCTCTGCTCTTGGCTCCGTGCTCGGAATTCTTGCGGGAATACCTGTCGCCGTGTGCGCCCTGTTGTTCCTGCCGCCCCTGCAGCCGTATCTGGACTGGGGGACCGGGCTCATCCTCATCAGTATCATGGGCCTCTTCATCCTCCTCGCAGAAGCGCCGGGAAGGTGTTTTCTTGTTTTCCTTTTCTCAGGAGCCCTCGGTACCTTCGCAATGCATTACTCATTCCTGTGCTGGAGCACAGGCGGACCTTCAGCGGTACTCCTGCCCCTGCTGGCAGGACTCTTTGGCCTCCCCGTCCTTTTGTTTTCGAAAAAGGGCATTTTTCCCGAACAGCACCCCTGCACGGTCTGTCTTGAGCGTGGTGAGCTGTCCAGAAGCACCCTCGCCGGGACCGCAGCAGGGGTTGTCGTAGGCTGGCTCCCCGGGCTTTCAAATTCAGCTGCCAATGGATTGCTATCACCGTTTCTCCTGAAGAAAAACAACAGGGAGGCGTATATCCTCGCATCATCGGCAGCCAATACCTGCAACATCATGATCGGGGTGGCTGCGCTGACCGCCCTGTCCCGCACGAGAAACGGAGTGATGGCAGCGCTGGCATCCTTTGAGTTCCCTCCGGTATACGCCCTTTTCGCAGTCGGGGCAATTGCAGGTTGTGTCGCTTACGTCATCACGATCGGGCTCTCCCGACGGGTCGGGGTATTATCCGGTCTTGACAGCCGTTTTCTGAACAGGGCAGTCCTTGGCGGAATCATCTTTCTCTGTGCCGTTCTCACCGGTCCTTTTGGTCTGTTCATTCTTCTCATTGCAACCCTGATTGGCATCACTCCGGACCTTTTTGAAATCCCGCGGGTCGCTTGTATCGGGGCTATAACCGTGCCGGTCATTCTATTCACCCTCGGATTTTCTGTTGCATGACAGGGTCGGCTTGATGCCGCAGCCGGTGCAAATAGTGTGCATGGGATATGAGACCTGGTTCGGGTCAGTCGATGGCGCTCATTGTACTCCCTTCACAGGGACGGTCATAGAACAGGCCGTGCGTGTCAGGGAGGGGGCCGGCGTCCGTGGGGCTCTTCCCGTTCCCACCTGGGAGGAGATCGTGGCATGTGCACAGTACCGTGACCGTGCCATTTACACCTCGGAGGTTCGCCAGCTGGCGTTGTTCATGGCACGCGAGGGCGTCATGCAGCACCTCCGCTCCCCTGAGACCCTCCTGGCCACCCGGGTCCGTTTCCTGACCGACCTCGACAGGATCATCGCATTGGTAGAGTCCAGGACTGATGAGATGCAGGTCCTTGAACAGGCCTCAGTGCACCCGGATCCCCTCCCGGATAGTGTTGATATCCCTGTCTCGCGCTGCACAGACCCCGTTGTGGCTGCTGGCCTGGAAGAAATTGAGCGCCTGAAGAAACTGCGCCGTATCTGCGCGGATGAGATATCACGCCTTGCCGGGAAGGTCCTCCCCAACTGCAGCATGCTTTGCGGGAACCTTGTGGCGGCCAGGCTAATGACAGCAGCCGGGGGGCTGAGTAATCTCTCCCGCCTTCCTTCTGCAACCATACAAGTTTTAGGTGCCGGACCGGCGCTTTTTGCCCACATAAGGGGTGGCGCACCTCCCCCGAAGCACGGGATAATCTATGAGCACAAACGGGTCCATGCCGCACCTAAAAAGGCACGAGGGAGGATATCCCGGGCGCTTGCCGCCAGAGTGGCGATAGCAGCACGGATTGATTATTACCGGGGAGTAGAGGACCCCGGTTTTCTCTCCAGGTCTGATGAAATCATACGGCAAAGGACGGCTCGCCGGTGATCCGCGTCAACGGTGTCCTGGTCTCGCCAGGCAGGAAACCGGTATATGGTGAGAGAATGGCCGGGGGGTACAGGGTCTGGGACCCCTACAGGAGCAAGCTTGCTGCCTTGTATGAAATCGGCGGTGCACCGGATATTTCCCGTGAAATGGTCGTCCTCTATCTGGGGGCAGCACATGGCACTACCGTCTCCCATGTTGCAGACTATGCCTGCTGTGTCTATGCTGTCGAGTTTGCTCCGGGCCCGATGGTAAATCTGATAAAGACGGCTGAAATGATGGAAAACATTATTCCTGTCCTCGGTGATGCAGCCAACCCGGCGTCTTATTTCCGCCTTCTGGAGCGTGCTGACATCCTTTATCAGGATGTGGCACAGCCCGGCCAGGCGGCGATTGCCCTCGCTAATATGGCCTTTCTAAAGCCCGGGGCACCATTTGTGATAATGCTTAAAACGAGGTGTGTCCGGGTCGAAAGCGATCCGGCTATGGTCTGCAGTGAAAGCGTTCAGACCTTGGGCAGGAACGGATGCACGGTGGAGCGGGTCATGTGGCTCGAGCCGTGGCACCGTGACCACGCCGCGATCGTGGGGAAGGCACCTCTTCACCCGTTCACGCCCCCTGGAGAAGAGCCGTAAAAATTTCTGCCTGTCTCCGGTTGTATGCCCCTCCTTTTTTATATTCAAGCGTCGTCGGAACATCCGGGCGGGCACGTATCCATCTGAACACCTCCTTTAAAGGGAGTTCTCCATGAGGATCGTCCAGGCCCCGGTGCTCGTCCTTCTCTCCGCCGGGGCCACTCTTCGTCAGGTGGTGGTACTTCACCGGGAGATGCCCAAATCCTGACAACATATCTTCAAAGGGCAAAATGAGAGAAACAGATGAACAGTACAGGTGGGAAAAATCAAGACAGATACCAAATTGAGTGCCCGAAGTAAGTACAGCCAGCTCGGCAACCGTGTTTCCGAGCATCCTGGCCCCACGAAAGGTAACAGGCAGGTTTTCAAGGACGAAACGCGGGTCGCTCCATCGGTCTGTGAATGTGGAAAAACGTTCAATGGCCGAATCAGGGGTTCCAGTCGTGAATGTTCCGGCATGGACCACGACAAGGGGTGCATCCAGCCGATCTGCCGCTTCAAGTGTCTCGGCCATGGCGTAGTCCGTGAAAGAACCCTTTCCAAACCAGGCAGGGGCCTGAAAGGTCCATTCCTCGCAGGGATTGACCCCGTGGACATGGTAGGGTGCATGAAGGGTGACCGGGACGTCGGTCGAACTGATGAAATCAGCCGTCTCACGGTTATCCCGTGCCTGACCCGGTATAAAGAGGATATGGAGGTGGGATATGACCCCGTCATGCACGAGGCCTGCCAGCTCCCGGATCTGGGTGCGGTTCGTAGACTCAACACTCGCCCCAGGCAGGACTCTTTGCAGAGGTCCGGCCGGTGCTATAATGACCGCCTCCCGGGGCAGGTACCTCCGAAACGGTCATGAAAGAACCGCACCTGGTCAATAATCCTGTCAGTGTCGTCTCCCTTGTACTCGATGCTGGTCGCAATATCCCGATGGTCCATGAGCCACACTGCAATTTCGTCACTGGGAAGGCCCGATTCCGGACTATCCAGGGGGAGGTGGGCATCCTCGGTGCCAGCGGGCTGTTTCCCGGAGATATGCTGGAACCTGACCGGCAGGCTCTTGAACTCCGCGAGAAGATCCCCGAATGGCTCTTTCCTGAAGGCCGCCGTACAGTCGAGATGGGAAAAATCAAGACATATTCCCTGGTGCCCTCCCTTGTTTAAACGCATGAGCTCATCAGCTGTCGCCCCGATGAACTCCCACCCGTGGGAACGTGCAGGCAGGTTTTCCAGGATTATGCGATCATCCTGCCACTGGTCAAAAAAAGCCTGCAGGTTGTTGCAGGCAGTATCATATCCGGTATCCCTTATCGCACCCGGATGGAATACGATCCAGGGTGATCCGGTAGCATCGGCAGCTTCCAGGGCCTGGACCATGGCATGGGGGATGAGCTCCGACGGGTCCCCGAGTGGCGAAGAAACACAGCATGACGGCTCGCAGGGATTTACCCCATGCATGTGATAAGGTGCATGGATGACAACCGGGACCCCTGATGATTCGAACAACTCACAACGGGAGCGGAACAGGCTTCGACGTTCCGGTATCACAACGACCTGGACGTGGTCCAGAAAACCCTGCCTGCACAGGTGTGCAAACGCCTCGAACACGGGTGGATCATCTGACCGGCAGCCTGCGCCGGCACGGGGGACAAAAGGGACTGTCGTGGGAAACATACAGAAAAGGAACATAGCCCGGAGCAGATTCGAACTGCTGTCGCGGGATCCAGAGTCCCGCATGATTGACCGCTACACTACCGGGCTAAATGCTCTATAACTTATGATATGACCGCATATTAATCTCTCTCTTTCCCGTCATTTCCGAAGACCCCTGGGGCAGCGTCCACAGGTACTGCAAACTTCCTGAATAGGTTGTATTTCGGCCCCTTTTTTACAAAAAGGAAGTATATCGTGGACATCCCTCCTGTAGTAAATGTGAGGGACAAGCGAGATATGGGTGTAGGGTCCGGGGACAACTCCCAGGCTGCCGGCGATATGGTTTTGCAGGGAAACAAGGGCGAACATGTTCGCGCCGGCTGCCGACAGCATGTCATTGCTCCGGAAAACGACCTTCATATGCAGTGACCCCTGGCGCACGAGACACTGGACCAGCTGGAGGCAGGGGCAGTCGTCCAGTTCCTCATCGACAGGAGGGTTCCAGGTAATGGCAACTCCTCGCCGGCTAACAGGTGTGTCACGCAGTTTTTGCTCGATATACCCGATCTGATTTTTTGAAACAGGGGACCCCCCGGATACAAGCCCCTGTCCCCAATTAAACAGACGGTCGTGATAATCATACTCAAAATGCCCCCCGGAGCCGTTGATCAGGTCATCTGCATACTGATCCATGAACCTCCTCTGGAACCGTGACGCAGGGCTGACCCTGGGTTCGGTCAAAGGGTTTTCGATCCGTACGGCTATCTCATCACTCTCCACCGTGGCCTCTCCATCTTCGGTATCCACTACACTCCCTTTCTCCAGAATTGCCTTTACAACAAGTTCGTGAGCCCGGCCTGTCGAGGGTGCCCTGATAATTCTCATCAGATGAAGGATGTGTTTTCAAGACTATTCAAGACTATAGAACACATGGGCAGAAGAGGGAAGGGCAATGGGCGGTCTGAATCCAGATTCAAAGAAGGTCCCCGATTTCACTGTACCGGATCGACACCTATATCACCCTGGAATAAAAAATAAACGTGAATTATTGCTTAAGAGCATCTGTCCGTGCGCGAACTTCCACTAAATTTCTAGTATAAATATATTTCTTTAGTACCCATCAGTCGGGCTCATTGGGGAATGCTGGGATAAAAAGGCATTCTTTTGATGAGATAACCTTTTTATTGCCGAAGATTCCTTCGTTGCGAACCACAAAGGATATATTAGGTGTTCCACTAATATTTCACTCGTATTCCGAAAACGTTTCGGGGTACGAGGCACTTCCGAATCCCTGGAAAGCAGGAAACTGCTTTTTATTAGGATGCGGGGTGTTTGTGACCATTGAGTAAGGAGGAAAAAAATTGACGGATAAGCGTTTCAGCCTCGGACTGATTGCGCTGGTGGCACTTGCCATGCTGGTTCTCCCGGCAATGGCAGTCACCAATGTGATCAACCCCGGTGGCGACGTATTCATTGGCGAGCAGGGCCTCAACCTGACCGGAGCCCTCGGCGGGGCGACCCAGGTTGCATGGTTCTCGGCAACCGCCAACCCTGCATCGGCAAACCCTGATGCAGTGATGACCATCACTGACCCGAACGCATTTTACGTCGGGCCAAGTGACTTCCAGGGCAAGACCGGCAACTGGTACCAGTGGTTCGGCGCTCCGCCCGCAGGCGCAGTAGCCTTCAACGCTAAGGACCCCGCCCTTGACATCAAGGTCTGGGACTCGACCGTTGCAAAGGACGTAACCGGCAAGAGCGTCACGAAGGGGGACCTTGTCAACTTCCGTATTGAAAGCAACCTCTATTCGATCTTCCTCAGGCCCGGCTACGATCAGGCCACTGACGGATACGT
The DNA here is from genome assembly GCA_949319355.1 of uncultured Methanospirillaceae archaeon. Lineage (GTDB taxonomy): Archaea > Halobacteriota > Methanomicrobia > Methanomicrobiales > Methanospirillaceae > KLAP105. The sequence continues at coordinate 18,157 of CASGHA010000091.1, forward strand.
CACCATCAAGGTCAAGACCTCTGACGGCGGTGTCTACGCTGCCCTTGTAGGCCCTGACGGTGAGGTAACCCTGGTCAACCAGAACGTCAACAACAACCCCTGGTACTGGCCAGAAGCCACTGCTAGCACGACCAACGGGTGGAAGACCAACGCCCGCGACGCCGCCAACAACGACCTGTACAAGTCGGGCGTCTACACGGTCTATGCTGAAACCAACGTAAACAAGATCAAGGACAACTACAAGGATCCGTCCGGGAATGACTACACCGGAAAGACCGTCACCTCGTTAAAGACGGTAACCCTTTCCAGTGACACGGTCAAGATCGAGGCGAGCAAGGACTCAATTGTCCGCGGAAACCCCTTCTCGGTGACCATCACGGGTGCACCCAACACCAAGTACAAGGTGTGGGTCAAGGGAACCTCTCAGATGAGCGGTAAGCCCGACGACCAGCCCCCGCGAATCGTCAACATACAGGACAATGTGTTCCAGGACCCCGAAGCAGGACCCTACGACATCGGTAACTATGCGTTCCAGGCCAGCGGCTCCAAGCTGATCTACGGCTATGACGAGAACGACAAGTATATCGGTGACGTACCGGAGTACGTAAAGGATACTGCCGGGGAGCCTGTAATGCACGGTGTCCAGTACTACGCCGAGGCCAAGACCAGCGCATCAGGAACCCGGACAATCGAGTGGACCACCACGAAGGATACCAAGGACAAGAAGTACACCTTCCATGTGGAACGCCAGACCGACGATGGCCAGTACAAGACTGACGACGTCGATGTAAAGGTTGAAAAGGGTGCAGTCACCGTCGTCGCATCGGGTGACATGAGCTACTACCTCGGTGAGGAGATCAAGCTCTCTGGGACCAACTCAGAGACTGACAAGACCTACTTATTCATCACTGGTCCAAACCTCCCCCCAGCCGGTGGACAGCTCTACCCCGACCCGCGTGTCCCGGTTGATGTAAATGTCCCCGAGTCCTTCATCTACGCAGACGTTCTGGATGACAACACCTGGTCATACAAGTGGGTTACATCCAGCCTGAACATAGATGCAGGTACCTACACGATCTACGCAGTCAGCAACATGGCCACCAAGAACGACCTGTCCAATGTCCAGTACGGCACGGTTTCAATCGTAATCAAGAAGCCGTTCATCGCCGCATCTGCCTCACAGACCACGGTCGCTCAGGGTGACAAGATCTTCATCAAGGGAACTGCAGAAGGCAAGCCCAGCGAGGGTGTCGCCATCTGGATTCTCGGAAAGAACAAGGATCTGTACACGACTGAAAGTGTAGACGACGACTCGACCTTCAGCTATGAAGTCAAGGACGCAATCACCAAGGATCTCTACGCAGGCCAGTACTTCGTAGTCGTCCAGCACCCGATGTACAACGATGCATTCGATGTATACCCCGTCGGTGAGGACGTTGTCGGCGCATACCCGACCCGCGGTGATGTCAAGTTCAAGCTCGAAGGTAGAGGCAGCCTCCAGGGATCAGATGCAGCCGAGGCCCTGATTAACGCAATCAACGACCCAGCTGTGGACGATGTCTACACCAAGCTCCAGTTCATGGTTGAGACGCCCAAGATCACCATCAAGCCTGTCGGCGAGCAGCAGGTCGGTTCCAAGTTCACCGTAACCGGTACCACCAACCTCGCAGTCGATGACGAAATCCTCGTAGAGGTCGTTTCATCATCGTTCAAGCCGACCCAGAAGACTCAGAGCGGTGAGTTCAGCGGCTCATCAGGCACTGTCAAGGTCGTCAAGGGTGCAGACGGTCTGAACACCTTCTCGTTCCCGGTCGATGCGGCAACCTTCAAGCCCGATGAGTACATCGTCCAGGCAACGGGAGTGACCGTCCAGGCCACCGACACGACGCTCTTCAACGTCGTCGAGTTCAAGCCCACCCAGGTCCCGACCACTGTCGTGACGACTCAGGCTCCGTCGAATGCAACCACCACCGTCCCGACCACGGTCCCAACCACGGTTCCGACCACGGTCCCGACCACCACCAAGTCACCCGGCTTTGGTGTTCTGGTAGCCCTCATCGGCCTCGGTGCAGTTGCGTTCATC
>CASGHA010000092.1 GCA_949319355.1 uncultured Methanospirillaceae archaeon
TCCTCAGGTGCGGCACGGAGCCTTCCACCCGTTCCCGGGGTATCGGTGGCGTAGTAGAGGAGCCCGAGTTCCTGGTCGAGTGGATACGGGCTTGGTCTCATAGCAGCGAAAGGTTCCCGGTAATCTTGTCGAGGTCCTCTGTTCTGGCGGGGCCAAGCCCGAGAGCGGTTATGGTGCCCGGGGGGATCTCGGTCATCCCCGCGTCCTGGATGATTGAAGCCGGAATCCCGAGTGATTCGGCGATGCTCTTCAGTTCAAAAATGGTCCTCTCATCTGCCGCCTTCAGCACGACCTTTTTCTGACCTTCGGACAGCCAGGCCTTACGTTCCGTAACACCGGCCCGTTCGAATGCTGAGACCGCAGCGTGAGCCGCCTGGGCGCATTTCTTGCCACAACTCATGCTGATGTCATTTCTGACGACAAGGCACTGCTTCCACTTGAAGCCCGGTTCGGCACTCATGGTGTGTATATCAGTCGGGGAGTGGTGAGATACATCTTTCTGAACATCCCATACTTTGAAACGACATCGCGACCAGTCCCGCGATGATGGTGCCGCGATATGAACGACCCTTTGACTGATCTGGATGGTGGTGAAGCCGAACCAAATCCAGGAGCCGGATCCATGGACTGCCCAGGGATACGGGACTCGTATGATGTGGTTGTCGCGGGAGCCGGCCCTGCAGGTACATCTGCCGCCAGGTTCTGTGCCCAGGAGGGCCTTTCAACCCTCTGCATCGAGGAACACGGCACCATAGGGCACCCTGTCCAGTGTGCCGGACTCCTATCGGCGGCTGCATTCCGGGAGTGCGGGGTTTCAGATCGGTGCGTCATCCAGACCGTCCGGGGGGCACGCATCGTCTCGTCTCTGGGCGGGTCGTTTTCATTCGATGCGGGAGTGGTGAAAGCGTATGTCGTTGACAGGGGGGTCCTTGATCGGGAGATGGCGTTGCATGCGGCACGCGAAGGTGTCGATTACCTCCTGAAGACCTGCGCCACTGGCTTTTCGGGAGGTGAGGTCGAGACTGTCGGGCCGTCAGGAAAACGGCATTTCCGCTGCCGCGTCCTCATCGCTGCCGATGGACCAAGAAGCCGGTTTTCGCGAATCTTCGGATTAGAGCGGGCAAAATATTTCATGGGCGGCCGGCAGGTCGATTGTGCCCACCAGGTGGACCCCGGGCTTGTAGAAATCCATCCCGATGCAGCACCGGACTTTTTCGGCTGGGTGATCCCTGCCGGAAAGGGATATGCCCGGATAGGTCTCTGTAGCCGGACTGATGTCAGGAGCCGGTTCGAACGCTTTATATCACCTGTCCGGGGGCCGGTCATCAGCGAGGTGACCGGGACGATCCCTCTCGGGCCGATGCCTCTGACCTATGCACGGTCGGTCCTTTTCATCGGCGATGCGGCAGGCCTTGCGAAGCCGACGTCAGGCGGCGGGGTCTATACAGGGATCCGTTCAGCACGCCATGCCGCCGTGGTCGCGGCTGCCGCAATACGGGCCGGGGACTTCTCAAGAGGGTCCATGGCCCGGTACCAGGAGGCATGGAAAGCTGATTTTGGTCGTGAACTTGCCCTTGGGCTACGATTTCTCTCGGTCAGGTCCCACCTGGGCCCTGCTGATATCGGACAGATCTGCAGGGTCATGGACGACCCTGGAGTTGTAAGTACCATTATCAGGGAGGGAGACATGGACAGACCGGCACGGGTGCTTGTTTCTCTGCTCCGGCAACGGAAGATGGCCCGGTTGTATGGAGTTTTCATCCGTGCCCTGGCAGCCGACATAATGAACCGCGAGTGAAAATACGGTGTATGGTGAGCGGAATTAGAACCAATATGCCCGCGGTATGGGGCAGTAAAAATTCGTGAAGGTGCCTGACATAACAAACAATAACCTTTAACCCTTTTTTCTGACGATATTTGTACCATGCACCTCATCGAGACCCGCGATCTCTGTTACAGTTATGTTTCCCATGGGAGATCGGCTCTCGACCATATCAACTTCATAGCCGGCAGGAACCAGCGCATTGCAGTCATTGGTTCGAATGGCGCCGGGAAGAGCACCCTGTTCAGGCATTTCAACGGCATATTCCGCCCCACCACAGGAGAGATCCTCATCCGCGGAGAGCCGATTACGAAAAAAAATATCAAGGAAGTGAGAAAGTTCGTCGGCATCGTCTTTCAGAACCCTGACGACCAGATCATCTCTCCTACTGTAGAGCAGGACGTGGCTTTCGGCCCCATGAATCTCGGCCTTGATGACGAGACGGTACACCACCGGGTTGAAGAGGCCTTACGGCTCCTCGCCATCGAGGACCTGAAAGACCGCGTCCCGCACCACCTGAGCGGAGGAGAAAAAAAAAGGGTAGCAATTGCCGGTATCCTGGCAATGGAGCCTGAAGTCCTCGTCCTTGACGAACCTACCGCCGGGCTCGACCCAAAGGGCGTGCATGACCTTGTCAGCTGTATCAACGAGCTCTCGAGGACCTATGGGCTCACGGTGATATTCTCAACCCATGATGTGGGACTTGTGCCAGAAATTGCGGATTTTGTCTATGTCATGAATCAGGGGCGATTCGTACAACAAGGGACGGTGAACGAGGTATTTTCAGATCCTGACCTCCTCAAGTCAGTGCGCCTCGATGTCCCGGTCATCCCGAGACTTTTTTCAGACCTGCGGAAGGGAGGAGTCGCCGTCCCGATGGCATTTACATATGAAGAGGCCCTTCTGGCGCTGAAAAAGGCATACCATGGGGCTTCATGATCGAAGAGCTGTTCTACATTGAAAAACAGGGGTACAAGGAGAGCATAGTCCATACCCTCGATGCCCGTGTAAAAATCCTGATCGCATTCTCCGCCATCATCGCGATTGTTGCCATCCCGTACAGCACGCTCGTATTCAGGGTGTGTGCGATATTTTTAGTGTATTTTACAGCCCTGTGGGGTGCCAGCGGCCTGTCGCCCGTCCACTATTTTCGTCGCCTCGCCGGCATCCTCCCGTTTGGACTATTTCTTGCAGTCGCCCAGGTCTTTTTCACCAACCGGTACTATGTCGAGTTCCATTCCCTTGTCACCCTTCCCCTCGGCGTCCACATCTATGCAGAATCCGTCGAGTTCGCCTGCATCCTCCTGCTGAAGTTCATTACATCGGTTTCGTTCATCATCCTCCTTTCATCAACAACGAAGATCAAGGACCTGCTGGAAGGTGCGGGAAGACTTGGCCTCCCTGCAGATTTTTCACTCGTCCTCGGGATGATGGTCAGGTACCTCTTTGTCTTCGGGTATATGTTCCGCAAGATCAACCACGCCCTGATGACCCGGTGTTTCGACCCATTCGACCGCGCCCTCCCCTATCGCTACCGGCTCCGCCAGATCGGGAATACCATCGGCAGCCTCTTCATCAGGTCATACGAGCAGGGTGAACGGACATACCAGAGCATGCTCTGCCGTGGGTACGGCCGCCACAGCCACGCTTACCTTACGAAAAAACGGTTGCTGCCCGGAGAGTGGACCGTGCTCGCTCTGGGTCTGGGATTGGCGGTCATGATCCCACTGCTCGGCTGGTCGGGGATGTACTAGTCCCATCATTGTTTTCCCTCCTGACACCATTCATGATACCATGGAAAAAAGCCGCTTCGGCAAGGGCTTTGTCACCAGCCTGATTCACCTGTCACGTCATTTTGCACTTCCCGCCGAACAGGCATTCATCGGGGCCTCGGACCACCTGGACGAACTGGTGGTCCCTCCGTGCTTCCAGGGCACGGAGATTGCTGACCTGGTAACCATGCTTCGTAAAAAGGTCCTGTGGCATACACCCGGTTCGGGCGATAAGGAAGAACAGAAGGATATTATCAGGATCCTGAACCGGATATCTGTTGCTGTGGATGTCCACCTCGGTATTGCGGACGCAAGTCCGGGCGAGTACCCCTGATACCTGTTTCCTGCCCTGTTTAACCTTCGTCTCCTGTGTTTTTATAAAACCACGGTAGTTTTTATGCCTCTGCCAACCAAGGTATACTGTGAAAACGTACCCGGACCGTAGGGTCATGCTCTTTTTTAGCGGGAGGCATTCTTGATGAATGATACATACAATGCTTCAGACATCACCGTTCTCGAGGGCCTGAAGCCGGTACGGGCCCGTCCGGCGATGTATATCGGCAGTACCGACTGGCGGGGGCTCCACCACCTTGTATACGAGGTCGTCGACAACGCGATCGACGAGGCCCTTGCAGGGTTCTGCACGCATATTCTTGTCACTATCCATAAGGACGGCTCAGTCAGCGTCGAGGACAACGGCAGGGGCATCCCTGTCGACCGGATGGAGGACAACGGAAAAAGCGCGCTTGAAGTCGTGCTGACTGTCCTTCATGCCGGAGGGAAGTTTGGGAAAAGCGTCTATCAGGTCTCCGGCGGCCTCCATGGTGTCGGTGTATCCGTGGTCAATGCCCTCTCGTCCATGCTTGTCGCAGAGGTATTCAGAGATGACAACCTCTACCGGATTCAGTTTTCGGCAGGGGACACGGTTGAAGACCTTTCTGTACGGCAGGAAACCGCAGAAGAGAGGCAGGAACGGTTCACCCGGTTATACCGGGAACTGTACCTTTCAACGACAAACCGTCCCATTACCGGCACAAGAGTCACGTTCATCCCTGACAAATCGATTTTTGAGACGGTCAACTTCGATTACGACGTCCTTGAACACCGGTTGAGGGAGCTCGCCTTCCTCAACAGCGGCCTCAACATCAGAATCGCGGATGAACGGTCCGGAGACGGGGAGACATTCTTCTATGAAGGTGGTATCCGGGAGTTCGTGCGATACCTCAACACGGAAAAAAACCCCATCCACCAGGATATCATTTTTTTCCAGCGGAATGATGCCGAAAACAATGTCGAGGTGGATGTAGCCCTTCAGTACAATACAGGGTTTTCCGAGCAGGTACTCACGTTCGTAAACAGTGTTAACACCCGCGAGGGAGGGACCCATCTGGAAGGCTTCAGGAGTGCCATAACCCGGGGGATCAATACCGCTGCGAAAAAAAACAACCTGATAAAGGGAAACGATATTGGCATCAAAGGCGAGGACGTCCGTGAAGGGCTTACTGCTGTGATCAGCCTCAAGGTGGCCCAGCCGCAGTTTGAGGGCCAGACCAAGATGAGGCTCGGGAACAGCAATGTCAAGGGGATTGTCGATTCACTGGTGTATTCCTCCCTGATCCAGTACTTCGATGAAAATCCGAAGACAATCTCGGCGATCGTGGAAAAAGCGGTCGTTGCTGCACGGGCACGCGAGGCCGCCCGTACCGCCCGCGAACTTGCAAGAAGAAAGAGCACGCTTGAGTCCTCCGGACTCCCAGGCAAGCTCGCCGACTGCTCCGAACGTGACCCGAGCAGGAGCGAGCTGTACATTGTCGAAGGGGACTCTGCAGGAGGTTCTGCAAAACAGGGCAGGAACCGCAAGTTCCAGGCAATCCTTCCCCTGAGGGGGAAGATCCTCAATGTAGAGAAGTCAAACGAGCATAAGATCCTGAAAAATGCAGAGATCCAGGCCCTGATATCGGCAATCGGTTCGGGAATTAAGGATGAGTTCGACCATGGCCGGGCCAGGTACCACTACGTGATCCTGATGACCGATGCGGATGTCGACGGGGCCCACATAAGGACGCTCCTCCTCACCTTCTTTTATAATTACATGCCGGGTCTGATTGATGCAGGCTGTGTCTATATCGCTCAGCCCCCCCTGTTCCGGGTGGCCAAGGGGAAACAGGAACGATATGTCTACAACGAGGAACAGCTCCGCGAAGTGACAAACGAGTGGGGACAAAAAGGGGTCACAATCCAGAGGTACAAGGGTCTTGGTGAGATGAACGCCGACCAGCTCTGGAGCACGACCATGGACCCTGAGAAAAGGGTATTGAAGCGGGTCCAGATCGACGACCCGGTATATGCA
>CASGHA010000093.1 GCA_949319355.1 uncultured Methanospirillaceae archaeon
AAAACCGTCTCCATTGCAGTCATACACCTGGTCGGAGAAGCCGTCACCAGCAGGCGACCCCCAGTAATTGCCCCCTTTGAACGGCCCGCCGGTTATGGAGGGGCCGGCCTCGCGGGAAACGTTCCAGGCGACCCCGAGGTCGGCGGCGCCATCAGGCAGGACCAGGTTGATGGAATTGACAAAAGAGTTGTCGGCCACAAGGCCTGTAGTGTTTCCTGACACCGAAAGACCGGCCTCCCTGTTGGCATCGAACCTGTTGCCCATCAGGAATATGCCTTTTCCTGAGATGTCCATGCCGATCGAGTTGTTACGGGCCAGACACCCTGAGATGGTTGCAGCCGAATGTCTGGCAATGCGGGCCCCCGTGTCGAATCCTTCGACCGTGAGGCCCTTCACGGTGACGTTAGACAACGGCAGTGCCCCCTCCGTGAGGTTGCCGATCAGCAGTCCGGTGGTGCCTGCCTCACCAGATCCGATGAGCCTGTACCCCGCCCCGTCAAGGGTCGTGTTCGGGCACAGTATGAGCAGGCCTGCTGCTGCAGGCGTCGCAATAATATCATTTCCGAGCCGGTACTCGCCGGGAACAGTTATTGCCCCCGGTTCATTGATGATGGTAGGTTCTGCCATTGCAGGCAGGAACAGGCACAGGACAACAAGGAAAATAACCCCTGCCATCCGGTACGAAAAACGAACCATATGTAGTCTCCCTCAAAGCACCTGATCCAGAAGATGATCCTTTTCCTTAAATAATTTCCCTTTCCGAAGCCGTAATGCGTGCAATTTTTCCAGGCGGACCTCCTGCAGGGATAGCATAAAGCAGCTGCCGGCCGATCTATCCTGTCAATGCTCAACGTGTCACCTGCCATGGAGGCCTATCACAAAAAACTCCGTGCAGGTCTCGAATCAGCACTATTGGTCGCCCGGGAGGCACGTTCACGCGGAATCGACCCGTCTGCCGGTGTTGAGATAGCGCTTGCAACCGATCTTGCCGACAGGGTCGAAGCAGTCATCGGGGTCCCGGGAGTCGCGGAGCGCGTGCGCGTGCTCGAACGTGAGATGTCACGGGAGGAGGCAGCCCTCCGGATCGGTGACGACTTCGTGGCCGGGATGTTCGGCGGGGGGAGTCCGGAGGTCATCCTCGACCATTCCATCCGGTGCGCCATGGCAATCCTCACCGAAGGGGTCACCGCCGCACCCACTGAGGGGATTGCCAAGGTGGGCCTTGGCAGGAATGACGACGGGACCGAGTACCTGAAGATCTACTACGCCGGGCCAATCCGTTCTGCAGGAGGAACCGCCCAGGCCCTCTCGGTCCTCGTGGGGGACTATGTGAGGAGGAAGCTCCACATCAACCGGTATGTCCCGAGGGAAAAAGAAATTCTTCGGTATATAGAGGAGATAAGGCAGTACAACACGATTATGAGCCTCCAGTACCTCCCGAGCGATACTGAGATCCGGCTTATCCTCGAGAACTGCCCGGTCTGTATCGATGGTGAAGGGACCGAACAGGCTGAGGTGAGCGGATACCGCGACCTGGAAAGGATTGAGACGAACACGGTACGCGGCGGTATGGCCCTCGTTATAGCGGAAGGCCTGGCGCTGAAAGCCCCGAAAGTCCAGAAAAATGTTAAAAAGATGAAAATGGAGGGATGGGAGTGGCTGGACACGCTCCTCCACCTGTCAGCGAAGAAGGGAGGGGGAGACGATGACCAGAAGGTCACCCCGAAGGACAAGTACCTCCGCGACCTGATCGGAGGACGACCGGTCTTCTCCTATCCGATGCGCAAGGGAGGTTTCAGGCTCAGGTACGGACGTTCCAGGAATACGGGGCTTGCGGCCGCCGGGCTCAACCCGGCGACGATGGAGGTCCTGGGCAACTTCCTGGCGGTAGGGACGCAGATGAAGGTCGAAAGGCCGGGAAAGGCTGCAGGCATATCCCCTGTTGACACCATCGAGGGACCTACGGTCATCCTGAAAAACGGGGACGTTACCCGTGTAGACACGCTTGCCGATGCTGCTGCGGTCAGGGGCAGGGTAGAACGGATCCTTGATGTCGGGGAGATCCTGGTGAGTTTCGGGGAGTTTCTCGAGAATAACCACCCTCTCGTCCCGCCCTCGTATTGCGAGGAATGGTGGCTCCTGGAAGGCGGGCCCCGCCACCCCCGGGATGAGGACGAGGCGGTCATGTTCGCGGACGGAGGGGCCCCGCTCCACCCTGCATGGACCTGGTTCTGGGACGACATCACCCCTGAACAATTCAGGGAGCTGTCCCGGTTTGTCCATGCCCATGCAAAACAGGAGGACGGTGACCTGGTGCTTCCTGCCGACCCCGCGATCAAGGGGGTCCTCGAGGAGCTCCTCGTCCCCCACCGCGTCAGGGAGGGAACCATACGCATAGGTCCATGGAAGGCATTCTCACGGTGTCTCGGCCTTGGTCCCTTGCCCGGTGCCGGAGCCCTGCCACCCCTTGATTCCATTGAAGGGCCCAACGGACTTGTCCTTGCCTCGGCTCTTTCCGGCTGGACGGTCAGGTCCCGGGGCGGGACACGGATAGGCGGGAGAATGGGCCGGCCGGGTAAATCAAAGCCCCGGGAGATGAAGCCGCCACCGCATGCCCTTTTTCCCCTTGGGGAAGCCGGAGGGTCCCGGCGGTCCTTCCAGGAAGCACAGGCCCACGCCCCGGTAGCGAACATGGACGGGGGGGTCATAACAATCGAGACCGGGAGGCGCAGGTGCAGTGCCTGCGGCACGGTGACCTACCGGAACCGCTGCCAGTGTGGCACGCACACGGACCCCGTATATACCTGCCAGACCTGCAAACGGGAGACAACAGGAGCTGAATGCCCGAACTGCGGTACAGGGACAACCTGTTCTCAGGTATGCACGATTAATGTCCGTGAAGAATATGCGAGGGCACTCGAACGGCTTGGCCTGAGACAGAACGCCGTCGTGCTCGTCAAGGGTGTAAAAGGACTCATCTCGCGGGAACGGTCCATAGAGGAGATTGACAAGGGGATCCTGAGGGCGTTCTGGGAATTGTTCGTGTTCAAGGACGGAACCGTGAGGTACGACATGATAGACCTCCCTCTCACGCATTTCCGGCCACGCGAGGCAGGCGTCGGTACCGATGTCCTGAAGGGCCTGGGATACCTGCATGACATCCATGGAGATGAGCTCACAAGCCCGGAGCAGGTCCTTGAGCTGCCCCCCCAGGACATCCTCGTCTCCGAGGACTGCGGAGACTACCTTGCCAGGACCGCGTGTTTCATCGACGACCTGCTTGAAAAGGTCTACGGT